>CANIMM010000017.1 GCA_947468255.1 Chitinophagaceae bacterium
GTTTCCATAACAACAAACCCTGAACAATATGAATCAATAGAAACACAAAAAGTCCGATTTCAACAGTACGGATAATCAAATTTGACCCCATAAAATGCCCCCAATGATTGAAGGTTTGCCCTCCATCATTAAAAAAGATCATGGAATTGATAGCGCAATGGACAATCAAAAAACTGATTAAAAAGAACCCGGTAAGGCCCATGGTAATTTTTTTTCCAATCGAAGAAGCGAAGAATTGTTTCGATGTCATATAAACTTAATTAATTTTTCAGGTTACAAAAATACGTAAGGAATAGTCAAAAAACATTTTAATTGGAAAATATTACCCAATCGTTTTCGGATAATGGATAATGCCTGAATATTGACTTATTGAAGCTGGCGAATCATCCAATCGTCCACCTGTTGAAAGACCAACTCAGGCTTCAGGGTTCTCCACTGCGGAAAATCCAGCAAGGCTACATAATTGGTGAGTCTTGCCTTTTTGAAATCATATTGGCTCTGTGAAGGCATATTTACAATTACCACCCATCCACCCGCTTCAATCACAGATTCCCGCCATTCCTCATAATAACTGTCATCGCTACTATGAAAGTTGAGCACATTTTCTGCGATTAAAATAAATTTATTAATTCCCTGCTGCTGCATCAGATCAGTTACATCCCTGCGAAGGGTCATGATGTCATTTTCGATGGCATCATTCCATTCCCCCATCAATTCAATGATTGCGTACTGATGTTCATACTCCACAAACAATAATTTCATGTATAAAGTTCGGGATCCAAAATCATCCCACTGAGGGTGGATATAATAATTATAGACCGTATTGGTAAACTCGAACTCACTGTAGGTTTGCCCATAAAAAGGTGACTGCTTGTCCTCCTCTGCCATATACAAATGTCGCCAATTGAAATAAGGTTCTATATCCTGCATGAATCTACCCTCTTTTGAAATTTATAAATTACTGCTTTGCTACAATAAAATTAAATCATAAAACTCAAAAATTCTTACTCATTTTATTAGCCCGGTGACTCACCCTGCCCGGTGACTCACCGGCTTGGGTGAGTCACCGGTCGGTGTCAGTCGAACAAATCGATGAAGGATGAACTGGAATGTGATTTCAGGAAGTAAATCCCCCTGGTCGGTGACTCACCCTGGTCGGTGACTCACCGGATGGTTTTATGAATGGTATTTAATCAACCCATCCATTGGACTCTTTAATACCTTCCCCAACTCCAATTCATAGGTATTGCACATTTCATTCAACACATCCTTAAATCCAAAAGCCACGCTTCCAACAAAATTGATCGGCATGGTCCAACTTTCTTTGTATTTATATACATGGTGAAAGAAAAAATCATTAAAGCTATCTTCAATAATATTTTCAATCATAAAATGACCCCTATTTTCTACTAAAAATGGAACAAATCCGGCTAGGTAGCGATTGGGCAAAGGCTTTTTATAGACCGCATCCAATATCTCTACTGAATTGGTTGTAAACTTGGAATTAAATCGGTCCATCAGATCAGCATCAAAAGTGTTGTACAAATAATATTGCACCAGTTTTTTACCCATATATGCCCCACTGCCTTCATCACCCAAAATAAATCCAAGACCAGGACTGTTTTTAACGATTCGGTTGCCATTATAGTAACAAGAATTGGATCCTGTACCCAAAATACAGGCCACTCCTTTTTGATCACCACACAATGCTTTTGCCGCACCCATCAAATCGTGCGTGACATGAATGACAGAATGGGGAAACAAATTTTGCAATGCCTTTTTAATCATTTTTATATTTCCAGGGTTTATACACCCAGTACCATAGAAAAATATTTCATCTGGCGCTATGCCCTTTAATTTGGATACAAGTTCCGAACCCACAATCTGCTCAATTTGTTCCCCTTTCAGAAAATAAGGACTCAATCCCTGTGTAGAAAGTATTTTCTTTTTACCCCCGTCTAGCAGACACCAAGTTGTTTTAGTAGCGCCACTGTCCGCAATTAATTTTATTGACATACTTCAAATTTATACTTTTTTGACACGATTAATACATCCATTCAAAACTCAACTACCTCATTCATTATATTTCATTTATTTTCGTGTTAATAAGTGAATGATATGAACAAAAAAATCCAAATATGGTTTCCCTTGCTTTTTAGCATTGCTGTAATTGCCGGTATGCTGATAGGATACAGAATAAGAGATGACCAGCCTGGAAAAAAATTCTTCTCTTTTGACAAGCCAACGGCTTTGCAAGAGGTAATGAATTTGATCCAAAATAAATATGTGGATGATGTAAAGATAAGCGCATTGGGTGATTCCGCCATAATTGCTGTTTTAAATAAACTCGACCCGCATTCTGTTTTCATACCAGCAGAAGAACTTCAAGGGGTAAACGAAGATATTGCAGGCAATTTTTTTGGCATTGGGATTGAATTCAATATTTTCAACGATACGCTACATGTATTAAATGTAATACCCGATGGCCCAAGTTTTAAGGCAGGAATAGCCATCGGAGATAAATTCATCCAGGTAAACGACAGTATCATTGTAGGAAAAAAAATAACCTCAGAAAGTGTTAGGAAATTATTGAGAGGAGATTTGGGTACCCAAGCTGTTGTAACCCTCGTAAGACAGGGTAAATTGCAGAAGTTTTCGATCATTCGGGGAATTATCCCCATCAGTAGTGTGGATGCGAGCTATATCATTGAAAATGGCATAGGATATATTAAGCTCAACAAATTTTCGCAGGTCACTTACCGAGAATTTATGAAGTCTTTAGAAGGCTTACAAAAACAGGGACTTAAAAAATTAATTCTAGACTTGAGAGGCAATGGTGGAGGAGTTTTGGATGAGGCCACCGCCATTGCAGATGAATTTTTATCAGGCAACAAATTAATTACCTATACCGAGGGGAAACATATCCCGAAAAAAGAATACCGCTGCCAGCGGGAAGGACTATTTGAAAATGGAGCCCTGGTAGTGTTGGCAGATGAAGGTTCTGCAAGCGCAAGTGAAGTATTGATGGGTGCTCTTCAGGACTGGGATAGGGCCACCATTATTGGGCGACGTAGTTTTGGAAAAGGCCTAGTGCAGGAGCAATATGACCTCAGTGATGGTAGCGCATTGAGGCTTACCGTAGCTAGATACTACACCCCCATTGGCAGAAGCATACAACGTTCGTACAAAAATGGAGAAAGAGCTTATTATGAGGAAATCAACAAAAGGTTTCATGATGGAGAGGTATCTAGTGCAGATTCGCTTAAAAATGACAGTACCCAACTTTTTACCACCCAAAAAGGTAAAAAAGTATTTGGAGGTGGCGGAATCACTCCTGATATTTTCATTGCGATGGATACCGCCTTATTTTCTACCAATCTTTCCAAAATATACATGAAAGGCACTATTGGCGACTTCACGTACCAGTATTATTTGCAAAACAAAACACTTTTAACAAGCCATTCCAGCATTGCAGCCTTTGGAACCCAGTTTTCATTCACCGAAGCCGATTGGAAACAGTTTCAAAATCTTGCTAAAAAAGATTCCATTGAATTATCAAATATCAATTCGTTGGATAAAAAGGAAATGATAACAAGAATTAAAGCTTCGCTTGCTAGACAAATTTGGCACAATGAAGGGTTTTATGAAATAATGAATAAAGAGGACAGCGCTGTTGGAAAGGCAATTGAGGTATTGTCAAAATAATGCGGAGTCAAATGGCCGGCCGAATCAAATTTTATTGAATTTCTACTATTGAATGGTACTTGGCTATCGCCTATAATACAATTATCCCATAATAATTATTAATAATATGGAATAACCCTTTCATTAACTTTGTCAAAACTACCCTTCTATGTGGCTTAAAAATATTTTAGAAACCATTGGTAATACACCATTGATACAACTCAATAAAATCACCAAAGAGCTTCCCTGCACGGTGCTAGCTAAGGTTGAATATTTTAATCCCGGTAATAGCATCAAAGATCGAATGGCACTCAAAATGCTCGAAGTAGCAGAGCAAGAGGGAAAGATACAACCCGGCGGCACCATTATTGAAGGAACTAGTGGAAATACCGGCATGGGATTAGCTTTGGCAGCATGTGTAAAAGGGTATAAATGCATCTTCACCACCACCGAAAAGCAATCCAAAGAAAAGGCAGATATTCTGAAAGCAGTGGGTGCAGAAGTAATTATATGCCCTACCAATGTGGAGCCTGAAGATCCTAGAAGCTATTATTCCGTAAGTAAACGATTGGCTTCTGAAGTTCCCAATAGTTGGTATGTAAACCAATATGACAATCTTGCCAACCGGCTTACCCACTATGAACAAACTGGTCCAGAAATTTGGGAGCAAACAGAAGGTAAGGTTACGCATTTAGTAGTTGCCACTGGCACAGGGGGCACTATAGTAGGCACTGGAAAATACCTCAAAGAGAAAAACCCTGCTATCAAGGTATGGGCAATCGATAGTTATGGGTCGCTATTAAAAAAATATTTCGATACGGGCGAACTGGATCAAAAAGAAGTATATCCCTACATTAGCGAAGGTTTTGGCGAGGATTTTGTTCCTGCCAATTACGACATGAGTGTGATAGATGAATTTACGAAGGTGACCGATAAGGATGGAGCAATCATGGCAAGACGCATTGCCAAGGAGGAAGGTCTTTTTTGCGGATATAGTGCAGGTAGCTGTTTGCAGGGCTTACTACAAATGAAAAGCCAATTAAAAAAAGGAGATCTGGTAGTCCTTATTTTCCATGACCATGGTAGTCGTTATGTAGGAAAAATATACAATGATGAATGGATGTTGGAAAGGGGCTTTTTAGAAATGAAAACTTTTAAAGACCTGATTAATGGAAGGGGTGCCCAACGACTGATAACCCTTAGCCCAAAGCAATCCGTAGCCGACGCAATAGAACTGATGAAAAAATATGATATTGAAAATATACCGGTGATATGGGAAGGCCGCAATATAGGCGCGATCTCTGCAGGCGGTTTATTTAATGAAATTCTCAATAATGCCAGCATTAAAACTCAAATGGTAGAATCCGTTATGGAAAAAGCCTATCCCGAAGTGGCTTTTGACTGCCCTGTTGAGCGATTGAGTAGTTTTATTAACAAGGAAAATGGCGCAGTGCTCAGCAAAGATGAAACCGGGATATTTCATGTGGTTACCAAGTATGATATTATTCAAAGCCTTTCAAAATAAACTACTCTGCCCAAACTTTTCCGATTACTAACGCTCAACAATACACTAAAAATAGTTTTTGGGAGAATTGCAAGATTTCGATCCCGTTTGTTGCAGGTAGATTTAACCTCAACTCAACACAAATTCCAATTAGCCAATTTAGTTATCCTACTAAAATATATCAATTAATTTACATATAACTAAATGTAGATGTAATTATGCGCCCCCTGATTCAATCGGACAAACAATCCATTTTTTGATGCGCTATTTCAGGCAAAGGAGTGAATAGTAGACAATCTATCTAACAAAATTCCAATGTTCTATCGCCACAGTTAACACTATCAATTGGCTTCAATTGACCCAATTTTATTAAATAACATTTCAAAAAAAGTCAAATTCACTTAATTTCGCAAAAAAATAAACAATTATGAGTAAATACAAAGCCGGTGTATTACACGGAGCTGAATTAGAAGCGCTTTACAACGATGCAAAAGATAACCAATTTGCATTGCCTGCAGTTAACTGCATTGGATCGGATACTATTAATGCAGTTTTAGAATCCGCTGCTAAGGTCAATTCTCCCGTAATTATACAGTTTAGCAATGGTGGTGCTCAGTTCATTGCCGGCAAAGGAATGCCCAATGATAAATTACAAGCCAACATCTCTGGTGGTATCTCTGGTGCATTGCACGTTCACAATGTGGCTAAATATTATGGTGTTCCTGTTGTATTACACACTGACCATGCAGCTAAGAAATGGCTTCCTTGGATCAGCGGATTACTCGATGCTGGAGAGCAATTCTATAAAGAAAAAGGTCAACCCCTTTTCAGTTCTCATATGCTTGATTTGAGTGAAGAACCAATTGAAGAAAACATACATACTTCAGTGGAATTTTATAAAAGAATGGCGCCATTGGGAATGAGTATCGAAATTGAATTGGGCGTAACAGGTGGTGAAGAAGATGGTGTTGATAATACAGATATCGAAAATGACAAGTTGTACACACAACCGCAGCACGTGGCCTACTCCTATACTGAATTAAGCAAGGTAGGACGCATGTTCACTGTAGCAGCAGCTTTTGGAAATGTACATGGTGTTTATAAATCGGGGAATGTTGAATTAAGGCCTGAAATATTGCACAATAGCCAGGTGTTTATTGAAAAAGAATTGGGTACAGGTCCAAAACCGGTATTTTTTGTTTTCCATGGTGGCAGTGGCTCACCGCAAAATCAAATTCGGGAGGCGATCGGTTACGGTGCCATTAAGATGAATATTGACACTGATCTTCAATGGGCTTTCTGGGAAGGAATATTGCAAAACTACAAAAAGAATGAAGCTTACCTTCAAGGCCAGCTAGGCAATCCCGAAGGTGCTGACAAACCCAACAAAAAGTATTACGACCCAAGGGTTTGGCTTCGCAAAGGAGAAGAAAGCTTCAGTAAAAGATTAGAAATTGCATTTGAAGACCTTAATTGCATTAATAGAAATGCATAAGCGTTTTTCGAAAGAAAAAAATTAGGTGGATGCAAATACAAAAATTTGATTTATTTTGAACTTTGAATATTCCTTCAATGCAATTTCAAATTTGAAAAGCATTGAAAAGGAATGAATGTTTTTGTTATTTTCATTAAAAAGTAACAAAAAACTTTACAACAGTTGGATGTAGGGTTTTTTGTTCGGCCAATTATATGATCAAAGAAGAAGATTTTGACGCAAATCTGGCAGGGGAAGACGGAGAAACAGAGGAAACAAAACGCCGCTGGTTTAGGCGCATAAAAAAAGGAATTCTTACGCCTACTAAAGACAAAGCGGATGCTCCCGAAGGACTTTGGACAAAATGTCCAACGTGTAAATACACTTGCACCATCAATGAAATAAGGGAGAATTATTTTGTTTGTCCAAAATGCCAATACCATCACCGAATTGGAAGTAGTGAATATTTTGAAATTCTATTTGACGACAATCGATTTACTGAATTGTTTGCCAACATCGTTTCTAAAGATTACCTAGGTTTTGTGGACTTGAAACCGTACGACAAAAGATTGGAAGAGACGTATGCAAAAACAGATATCCACGATTCTATCACCGTTGCTCACGGAAAAGTGGATGAAAATGATCTCGTGGTTGCCTGCATGGATTTTGAATTTATTGGCGGAAGTTTAGGAAGTGTGATGGGTGAAAAAATTTCAAGGGCTTGTGACTACTGTATCAAACACCGTATTCCATTTATGATTATCAATAAAAGCGGTGGTGCCCGGATGATGGAAAGTGCATTTTCACTAATGCAATTGGCCAAAACTTCCGGTAAATTATCACAGCTTACTGATAACAAGATTCCTTACATCTCCTTGTGTACAGATCCAACCTTTGGTGGAACGACCGCCTCTTTTGCTATGTTGGGCGATATTATCTGTGGTGAACCCGGCGCCCTTATTGGATTTGCAGGTCCGAGGGTAATCAAAGAAACCATTAAAAGAGATCTTCCTGAAGGATTCCAACGAAGTGAATTTTTACTGGAACATGGATTTCTTGATTTTATAGTTCATAGAAAAGAGTTAAAGCAAAAAATGGCTTCGGTACTCGTGTTATTCAAGCAGTAATAGCATACATCAGTTTTCAAACCGGCAGTTTCCACAAAAAGGGAAACTGCCGGTTTGTTTTGAGCTACTATGCTTTATTACGACCCCGATATGAATACCGCCCTAGAAATCATTGTAAACAACAAAAACAGCAACACACTAGAGGGATTAATTGTATTTTTGTCTCAAAATCGAAAGTTTGGAACTCAGTAACCGCAAGGCATATCACGAATATTTTTTTGAAGCAACTTTCATCGCAGGATTGGTGCTTGCAGGTACTGAAATCAAGAGTTTACGTGCAGGTAAAGCCAGCTTCAATGATAGCTATTGCTATTTCGACAAAGGAGAATTGTATGTAAAAAGCTTGCACATTTCTGAATACAGCTTTGGCACCTATAACAACCATGAGCCAATGCAAGAAAGAAAACTATTGCTAAACAAAAGAGAACTCAGCAAACTGGAAGCCAAAACAAAAGAGAAAGGATATTCCATTATACCCCTTAAAATTTTCCTAACTGAAAAGGGGTTTTTTAAAATGGAAATTGGATTGGGCAAAGGCAAAAAGATATATGACAAAAGAGAAAGTATCAAAGAGAGAGAAACGGACAGAGATATCAAAAGGAAATACGGTATATAAATATTTTTACATTCAACTTTTTTACATTTTGAATGTTATAGTCTAAGCTTCCTTATAGATTGGTAAAGATTGTATATTTGTTACCATTTTTGATGCTTAGCATTCATGAATAGCTTTACTTACAACCTTATAAATATGACGAATCAGAAAAACACAAGAATCGAGGTCATGAATTTTCTAGGCCAAAAAATGGAAACGATTGTAAGTGAATTTTTAAAAGACATTGATACGAACTGGCAACCAACTGATTTTTTACCCGATAGCTGTTCTGAAAATTTTGGATCGAGCATTAAGGAATTACAAGAATCCTGCAAAGAATTGCCCTACGACTATTTGGCTGTATTGGTAGGCGATATTATTACAGAAGAAGCATTGCCCACCTACCAGAGTTGGCTAACTGATGTGGAGGGGATAGACAAAATGGAACCCCAGGGTTGGAGCAAATGGGTAAGAATGTGGACGGCAGAAGAAAATAGGCATGGCGATTTGTTGAACAAATATGTATACCTATCAGGGAGGATTGATATGAAGCAAATGGAAATCAGCACGCAATATTTGATTGCGGATGGTTTTGATATTGGAACTGGAAGAGATCCTTATAGAAATTTTGTGTATACCTCCTTTCAGGAAATGGCTACCAATGTATCACATCGCAGAACTGCCACCATCGCTAAAACACATGGTTGCGTGCAACTCTCCAAAATATGTGGTGTAATAGCAGCCGATGAGGCTCGACATGCAAAGGCATATAAAAGTTTTGTAGGGAAAATATTTGAGATTGACCCCAGCGAGATGATGCTGGCCTTTGAAGATATGATGCGAAAAAAGATAGTCATGCCAGCACATTTTCTTCGCCAATCCGGAGAAAAAATTGGACAGGCATTTGATCATTTCAGCGATGCAGCCCAACGCTTAGGTGTTTACACTACTTGGGACTATACTGATATTTTAGAATCCTTAGTGAATGAATGGAATATCTCCAACATAACTGGCATCAATGACAAAGCTGAAAAAGCCAGGGATTACTTAATGGCCCTACCGGAAAGATTTAGAAAAATCGCAGGAAGAAGCCAGAAGGCCCCATTGGAATACCAATTTAACTGGATCAAATAAACAATCCATCATTTTTTAGAGAATAAATATCTTGAAATTGGGGTAAAAAAAATCAACACTCACTTAAACTGATTGG
Source organism: Chitinophagaceae bacterium (assembly GCA_947468255.1). Classification (GTDB taxonomy): domain Bacteria; phylum Bacteroidota; class Bacteroidia; order Chitinophagales; family Chitinophagaceae; genus Ferruginibacter. The sequence continues at coordinate 9,595 of CANIMM010000017.1, forward strand.
GATATTCACTGCTAGGCCACCATCAGCGGTTTCCTTGTATTTACTATTCATATCCAAAGCAGTATTCCACATAGTTTTGATGACGCCATCCAGACTCACTTTAGCAAAATCTGGTGAACTTTGTAGTGCAAGCTGACTGGCCGTGATGGCCTTAATAGCACCCATGGTATTTCTTTCAATACAGGGTATTTGCACCAGCCCCCCTATTGGATCACAGGTTAAGCCAAGATGATGCTCCATGGCTATTTCTGCTGCCATTAAGGTTTGCCGCTGGGTGCCTCCCATACATTCAGTCAGTGCCGCTGCCGCCATCGCACTGCTTACACCTATTTCAGCCTGGCATCCGCCCATTGCAGCAGAAATGGTCGCTCCTTTTTTAAAGATGCTCCCCACTTCTCCTGCAGTTAATAAAAACTGGATGATCTTTTCATTGGTAACCTCCTCACAAAAACAAATATAATATTGAAGCACAGCAGGTATTACACCAGCAGCACCATTGGTGGGTGCCGTTACTACCCTACCAAAAGATGCATTTTCTTCATTTACTGCTAGGGCAAAACAACTTACCCAATCTAAAGTGTATTTAAAAGCATTTCCGCCTTGTTTTATGGCGGAGGTCCAGCTATCATAATCATGGTAAGCTTTGTCCTGGATTAAGCGCTTATTGAGCTCATACCCTCTGCGCCTTACATTAAGGCCACCTGGCAAAACACCTTCTGTATGGCAGCCTTTAAAAATGCAGTGCTTCATCACAAGCCAGATATTCAATAGGTCGCTTTTTATCTGCTCCTCTGAACGCCAAGTTTGCTCGTTCTCCATAACCACTTCACTAATCCCCATTCCTGTTTTCATGCACCAATGTAAAAGTTCCTGTGCAGTGTTGATGGGGAAAGCCGGAGTAACTATTTCCTTCTTTATTTCAGAAGGACCCTCTTTTATAACAAACCCACCACCGATGGAATAAAAGGTTTCAGCAAATTTTTCGCCAGTTTGCAATGTCACCAAAAAAGTCAGGGCATTTGGATGCAAAGGAAGTGACTCAGCAAATAAAAACAATATATCCTCCGAAGCTATAAAATGAACTGCATGAATGCCATTGAGTAGTATTTTATTATTGACTTTAATTTCCTGTAGCTTGGTGTTAATCTTGTTAATATCAAAAACCACTGGATCTTCGCCACTGAGTCCTAACTGAATGGCCACATCTGTTCCATGCCCTTTGCCAGTTTTGGCAAGCGAGCCATAGAGTAGCACTTGAACATTTTGTACTCGTTCTGAAATTTTATTTTGTTCCAGCGACTTTAAAAAAAGCAATGCCGCTTTCCATGGGCCAAGGGTGTGACTACTACTGGGGCCAACCCCAATTTTAAACATGTCAAATACTGAAATGGCTTCGTAGCTCATGGAAAAGTTTATTTATTGAACATCCATCAGATCGATCGAAAATACCAGATTTGAATTAGGTGGTATAGTCGACCCCGCTCCTGAAGCACCATAACCCAAGGAAGGAGGAATGTACAAAATAATTGATCCTCCTTTTTGAACCAATGGGATACCAATCTGCCAGCCAGTAATTAACTGTCCAAGCGAGAAGGCAACGCCTGTGGTATTTTGATCAAAAGGAGTGGAAGAAGTGGTTAATCTTCCAATATACTTTACCGTAACATTGGAACAAACTACCGGAGTGGTTCCAGATCCAGGATTAAGAATCTGATAAAATATACCACTTGAATGTTGGGTATAAGTCAATGAATTAGCATCCAACCAAGCTTTTAAATTGGCTATTTCTGCGGCACTTGCCACTGCGGTAGGTGCAGTATAAGTACATTTTTCAGGGGTAGATGATTTGTTACAAGCGGATAACAATAAAGTTAACGCTAGCATGAGTGAAAATAATTTTTGCATGGTTTTTTAATTAATGAATGTTGGTTTTATTGATAGATTTATTTTGCTTTGATTTAATTTCTTTATACAGTTGCTCGTTCATTTCCCATTTGTATTGCATTCTGAAATAGGCATAAAAAAGCACTACCCCTATCATTGCAATTACAGCAGTCAAAAACATACCCGGAGAGGTGGCTGAAATTTTCATATACCAGTCGGGAAGAAAAATCCTTATCACCACCACAAATAAAATAATGGGAAGGCCAAAAAGCAATGCCATAGGAATTCCCCTAGTAAGTTTACTCATGAAAGATTTTTCGATTTCGCGATTAGTTTCCCAATACAGCAGAAAAGCGCTGTCTTTTTCACTTATCATTCCGTAAAGTTAACCAATTAATAGGAAGTAGTTTTGCAAAGTGGGTAATATTAAGTAGGTTTGGTTTAACTAAATTTAGTTTTGTGAAAATAGAACAAATGATAGTACAGTATTTGTACACTACCAAAAAAGCGACCCTTCAAGGAATCGGTACAATTACTTTGGATCCATCGGTTCCCTTACCGCTTGGGAACGAAAAGGAAAAGGACATCGTTATGCCCGAAAATGCCTTTCAATTTACATTCAACCCAAAGGCAACTGAAGATCCAGCATTGGTTAAATATATTGTACAACATACTGGTAAAATGTTTCCGCTTGCATCCTCCGATCTTGAATCTTATGTCACTTTGGCAAAACAGTTTTTGAATATCGGCAAACCACTAGTTATTGAAGGGGTGGGTACCATTCAGAAAATGCAACAGGGGGATTACCAATTTATTCCAGGTCATTTTATCACTCCAAAAATAGATGATTTTCCAAAACAACTTAGGGAAAAAAGAGATGAAAGTATTTCATTCGAAAGTCATACTAAAGTAAATTCCAGTAGAAGAAATATTCAATTTGCTGCAGCTGCATTCGTAATAATATTAATCAGTTTAGCGATTTATTATTTAATGCGTGAAAACACAACAGATACTCAAATCGTTAAGGCAGAGGAGAAAGTAATGGTAGATTCGATAAAGCCTAAGTCTGCAGATTCTGCCACTGTTTCTTCTCTTAGCATTCCTAATAAAGACAGTTTCAACTTCAAAATTATCATCAAAAAATACCCTTCAGCAGAGGCTGTAAAAATCGCGTATAATAGATTGGCTTCCTACGGGCATCAACTGATTATATATAAACTAGATTCAGTTAATTATGAATTAGCCGTCCCTTTTAAAACCCCACTTTCAGACACATTGCGGGCAAAGGATTCACTTCGTGGATTTTTTGGTGGGGCCCCCTATGTGAAATTATAGTCCTGCACAGTATAGATTATCCATCCAAATAGACAGCACTATTTATGACAGTAACTCCTTTACAAATAACTTCCCGTCTTTTTTGGCTACTAACCCTAACTGATCTACTTGGCATTCAAACTGGCTTTAACTGGCTTCATGCTATATCCAAACCATTGCTCATACCGTTGCTCATAGGAATGCTATTCTATTCAGGTATAGCTGACCCTAAAAAAAAATGGATATTGATTGGATTGTTTTTTTCCTGGCTAGGTGATCTGTTTTTATTAGTGGATTCCAAGCTGACGATTTTTTTTATCGCAGGCCTATTGAGTTTTTTAATTACCCATATCTTTTATATTTTTTACTTTTTATCAATCGAAAACTCAGCTCCCTCACTGCTAAAAAAACAACCCTTATTGATCGTATTGATCCTATGTTATGGCAGCGCACTGGTAGTCTTATTATTTCCCTACTTAGGCGATTTAAAAATACCGGTGATTGTCTATGCTACAGTTATTTGCAGTATGCTATTAAGCAGCTTACACATTTATTATAAAACTGAAAAGCCTGCCAATCTTTTTTTCATTTTGGGCGCAGCACTATTTGTAATTTCAGATTCGTTATTGGCAGTCAATAAATTTTATCAGCCCATCCCCAAGGCAGGAATTTGGATCATGCTAAGTTATTGTTCTGCTCAATATTTAATTGTGAAGGGAGTTATCAGGCAAGTCCAGCGCATTTAAAATAGAGATTGCAGGCAGGATAAACCGCGCCATTTTGCAATTAACATTGCTCCAATGCCTGTAAAATATCTGCTAGTATATCGTCTACATGCTCCAAACCAACAGAAATTCGGATCAACCCTGAGGTTATATTGGTAGCCAATCGCTCCTCCTCCGTTAACTTTGCATGGGTAGTACTAGCGGGATGAGAAGCAATGCTTCGAGTGTCTCCAAGATTGGCTGTAAGGGAAAGCATCTTGAGGCTATTTAAAAAAGTACGGCCACTTTCAAGGCCGCCTACCAAATTGAAACACACAATTCCTCCCCCATTTTGCATTTGTTTGATGGCTATTTCATATTGAGGATGACTGGGCAAAAAGGGGTATTTCAAAAAACTGATTTTTGGATGATGTTGCAATGTGGTGGCAATATGCAAGGCATTTTTAGCATGCCTTTCCATTCGTACATCCAGCGTTTCGAGGCTCTTGCTCAAAACCCATGCACTAAAGGGCGACATGGCGGGTCCTGTACTCCTGCAAAAGGCAAAAATATCCTCTATCAACTCCTTTTTACCCACTACTACACCTCCCAAAACACGCCCCTGGCCATCGATCCACTTGGTAGCGGAATGTATTACCAGGTGCGCACCAAAATCGATTGGGCGTTGGCAAACTGGTGTAGCAAAACAATTATCAACATTTAAAATAAGATTGTACTTTTTAGCCAGTTTACTCAACTTCTCCAAGTCAATGATAGCCAATCCAGGGTTGGTAGGCGTTTCGATATAAATCATTTTGGTATTGGGGCGGATGGCAGCCTCCCAATCATCTGGGTGATCGGCACTTACATAGCTATATTCGATACCATAATTGGGCAAATACTTTTTTATCATGGTATGGGTACTACCAAAAATGGAGTTACACGATAAAAGGTGGTCACCCTTTTTCAATAAGGCCATGAAGGAAGCAAAAATGGCACTCATACCAGATGCAGTGGAACAGCCAGCCTCTGCCCCTTCAAGAGCCACCATTTTGTCCGTAAATTCCTGCACACTAGGATTACTAAAGCGGCTATAAATATTATCATCCGTTTCATCCGCAAAAGCAGCGCGCATTTCTTCGGCATTGTCATAACAAAAACTACTGGTCAAAAACAAGGGGGTAGAATGTTCCATCTCATTGGTACGATCAGTTTGTATGCGAATAGCCTGTGTAATTGGATTCATAATTGAAATATCGACCCCAATACTACCCTTCCCAAAATGCGGAATAGCTAGGATGGAGTGTTATATAATTGCTTCATTTTTCATTTCTTGTAAAGGGAAAATGAAGCGTTTCTTTAAAAAACTGTTTGCAATTTAAGTGCTAAAAATTGAAAAATACCGATTCACCTTATTTACAAAATGGGTTACTGCCCTTGATATATAAAAATGTTAGTATTTAAATCGAAAACGATCAATATTTTCAAAAACGCTCAATGATGCTCACTAAAAAATTTCATTTAAGATGCTGCAACTTGGTTCACCCTTACCTCCCAGGTTAGATGCGTTCCTCCCCTACGCAGGGTTTCAGCTACAGAGCAGTATTTATTCATAGATAGATCACAGGCTCGCTGCGCCTTATCCAGATCGATAGTACCGGTTAGCTCAAATACCAATTTTACATTTTCCCAGAGAGAGGGCTCTTTACCGGCTTCCCTTTCCCCTTCAATTTTCATCGAAAAATTTTCAATGGTCTGGCGCTGCTTTTGCAGAATCATCACGATATCAATACCGCTGCATCCTCCCATTCCCATCAGCAGTACCTGCATTGGGCGAATACCAAAATCCACCCCACCACTTTCAGCACTGGTATCCATTTTTAGCACATGTCCACTGGCATCGATGGCTTCAAAGCCAAAATCTCCCGCCACCCGATTTAAACTTATTTTGATCATTTCTCAATATTTTTACAAATATAAATGCTGCAAGCCTTTACTTTGCATTTTTACACGTATACTTACTGAATGAACTTCTTTCATTATCCACATACAATAGCATTGGAAGGCGGTGAGTCACTGGCCGAGCTAACCATTGCCTATACCACGTATGGGACAATGAATGCAGACAAATCGAATGTTGTATGGATCTGCCATGCCCTTACAGCCAATTCAGAGGCTGCAGACTGGTGGAATGGTGTTGTAGGATCAGGTCATGCTATTGATCCCGAAAAGCACTTTATAGTTTGTGCCAATATCCTAGGCTCTTGTTATGGCACCACAGGTCCACTCAGTATTGATCCCGCTACCCAAGCCCCTTATTACAGCAGCTTTCCACTGATTACCATCCGAGACATGGTGAAAGCGCATATCCTTTTACGAGCGCACTTAGGAATAGAAAAGATATTTTTACTAATGGGTGGCAGCATGGGCGGCTATCAGGCAATGGAATGGAGCATCGTTGAAAACGACAGAATCGGACAGCTTTTTTTATTGGCTACCTCAGCAACCGAAAGTGCCTGGGGAATCGCCGTACACACTGCACAGCGACTGGCCATTGAGGCGGATCAAAGCTGGCAGTCGCCCTCAGCTGAGGCTGGAGCGAAAGGACTAAAAGCTGCAAGGGCTATAGGCATGCTCACCTACCGAAATTATAATATAATGGTAGCACAACAAGCAGATCCGGATGCTGAAAAGCTGGATCACTTTAAAGCCGCTTCCTATATTCAATACCAAGGGGGTAAATTGGTGCAACGCTTTAATGCTTTCAGCTACTGGTTACTTACCAAAAGCATGGATAGTCACCATATTGGTAGAGGCAGAGGTGGAAATGCAGCACTGATTTTGAAAGATATTACACAAAAAACGCTCATTATTGGTATCAACAGTGATATTCTTTGTCCTGTAGCAGAGCAACAATTTTTGAACCGCCATATTCCCAATGCAAATTTGCTGGTGATTGATTCCAATTATGGACACGATGGCTTTATGGTAGAGTCTACCATTATATCCCAACACCTTGCAAAGTGGATGGAACAAAAGTAAATTGGTTAAATCAAAAAATAATCTCCCCTGCTTATATAGCAATTAACACAGTCGATATACCCTCCCTTTCTTCAACAAACGATCCGATGACAAAAGACTGCAAACCTGCAGCAAAACAAATCGTTTATCAATCAACCGATATTCAAAAAATAACATACACTTGAATTTATTGACAATTCGGCTAACCCAACCATTAAAAAACTATTCATTTTCAACGCTAGCTCAATGATAATTTGGCCCGAATAATAAAAAATAGGTCCGCATGATAAATAAACGGTAGGTATTGTGAACTTTTTTACTATATTTAAATTCTAATCCATATTGCCTTACCCGGCAATAAAGACAATTACCCTTACTTGCCAAACCCTTTAACAAAAAATGAAAACCGAAACCCTTCCCCCCAATTCATTTGGTATTTTATTCAAACTTGATGGAAACATTTCTGATTTGAAATACCGCCTGTATCAATTTGCAACAACTGCCATGATTGGATTAATTTGTATCCTACTTCCCATATTCATTTATTCTATCTGGTTCATTTACATTCAAATCAATAATTTGAATACCTCCCCACAACTGAATAATATTAACAGTTCTTTCAACACGGATACATTCAATATAAAAATATCAGCTATTGTTTTGTTACTGCTAGTTGTGACGGGTATTACCATATTCATTTTTTCCCTTTCTAACATCAGGAGGGAGTTAAACCGGTTGAGGAGTTAAATTTGACAGATAGAACTGGTGGTAAATAAATTGTGGTAATGCAATCACGGCTTTATATCCTCACTATCTCCAACTCGCACCTATACCCTATGTTGCAATGGATAGGTAACAGATTCCCATGGTAAAACAATTTTTTACCGTAGGTGACGTTAAATATATCAATTCGTTCTTGTACAATTTTAATACCTACCCCTGTTCCCCCAAAAAAGGAGGATTTCCCATTGCCCTTTGTGTTTTCAATCCCTACAAAAAAACGTCCCTTTGACTGGCGAACATCTATCCACAGGTTCATTTTTTGGTATAAAACAGCATCATAACCGCCGTATTTAACTGCATTTTCGACCAGCGGTTGCAAAATAAGTGGGGGTAATAAAAGGGGTGGCAGGGCATCAATTTGTTCATGCTGTATAAAATAATCAAACGGCTTGTCTACATTGGTTTGAGCCTGCTCCAACCTTAAATAACTCTCTATAAATTTCAATTCTTCAAATAAGGTAATCGTATTTTTATTGATATTATCCAGGTAATATCGATGGAGGTCTGCAAAATTATGGATAGCCTTAATCGCCCCTTCATTTTTGTTTTGCAACACCAGCAGATAAATCAGGTTAAGAGAATTAAAAATAAAGTGGGGATTCAGGTTTTGTTTTAATAACTGCAAACGATTGGCCAAAATCAACCGTTCGTAACTTCTCTTATCCAAAATCAGTTTGAAAATTATAAAAAACAATAGCATTCCAAATAAGCTTGCAAAAAGGTAGAACCAGGGATTTTTCAATAAAGCAACATCCACCGTAAGGTATTTATTGGGGACCAACCGCCCATTCAACCATACCTTCACTGTATAGCTTCCCTTTGGTAATCCAGTTGGTAAAATAAAGATCGTATCTAGTGTAAAAAAATCACCCTCCAAATGATTCCCCTTAAAAAATTGAACCCTTTTTAAACAGTATTGCTGAAGCCAATAATCGGGTGATTGAAAAACCAAACTCAGGGGCGTATTTTCATATCGCCCTTCGGTTTGAACAATGGCAACAGAAAGTCCTAAAACACCCGGACTGGCCGTTGGAATAAATATTTGCTCGATATAGTTATTCCTAAAAAAAAACAGCGATCTATCGTCAGAAATAGGTTTAACCGCTTGACTAAAATTGCCTAGGTAATAATACCTTACGGGTCTGGCATCCTTCTTATCAAGCGAAAGCATGCCGGAAAGGTTTCCAACATACACCTCTTTATTAACAGTGACCAGCCATTGCGGGGAAAATGCAGGTAATTTACTCCGCAAATTGAAGCTCGCAGTAAGTTGAAGGGTAAAATTCTTCAAATTAATCAGGTAACAGCTAACGTTTCCAGCATTCAGCACCCACAAAGAATCGCCGCAAATGGTATAATCCTCAATAAACGAAATGGGTTTACTCAATAAGTGAGGAATACTATCAAAATAATAAAAGCCACTCTGGGAGGAAAAATAAATCAAATTATTACGATAAGGATATGATTTAATTTGAACACAATTACCCCTTGACTCCAAAAATGCTTTGGTAACCAGATTAACTGAACCAATCAAATCATTATACCTCGAAAACAAAAATATTGTATTATTATGAAGGTATAATTCAGCGGTGGCATTAAAAAAACCTACGCTCTTTTCTTCTTTTAAGAAGACTTTTCGGAAATTTTTAAACACTACCAATTTTCTTGAAGTAAGGATTATGGTAGTGTCATTTTTTTGGATAACCGATTTTATAGGATCATTTGGTGGAGATATGAAAACAAAACTGGCTTTGTTCAGTGCGGGATCAACATTGATTACCCGATGGGAATTGTAGAGCAAATAGCCAGCTTTATTAGCCAAGAGCAGCTTATCATCCTCTTCCTGCCAGGCTTCAATATTGAAAGAGCTGGAAGCGTTGGGCCAAAAGAAAAGGCCCTTATTAACCGTACCAATCCACAATCCCTTGTGGAGGGAATCCGCCTGAAGATCCCATGCAGAGAGTTCCTTGATACTTGCCCGACTATTTGTTGCCCCCAATTCATATACATTACCCAACCTTTCATCCATAGGTTCAGCTGCTGCTATAAAAAGCTTGCCATCAACCGGTTCAATGTCCCAGATAGCACCAAATGCTGTTTTACCAACTTTCGACAATTTTCGATTTTGGACAATGGTTAATTTGGTATCCCCACCCAAGACAAGGATGCTGTCATTACTGTAAGCAGACAATAAATTGGGTTTTCCTTTATCAATCCCTTGAAAAGTTCTGTCAACTAAAAATGAATCATTGATGAGTTTCGTCAGCGAAGCAGTACCGATTCGATTGGCAACGCAACCATATACCTGCTGATTGAACAATGCAAGGTCAGAAACAAAGCCTTGGGGCAAACCAAAATACAACTTCCTTAATTGCCAGTCATGCCCGGTGGGGCTGCAATTGATCAATTTATAACTTTCTGCATTGGTGAGAATAAAATATTGATTGGCAATTTTTCGAATTTTACGAATCTGGTTAATTGCAACCGTATCAAAGTATTGAATAGGTTTACAATCAGGAAGCCGATAAATATATAGTCCCTGGTTGTGGGTTGCAATCAACAAGATGGAATCTGCGAAAAAAAGGTCCCAAACCATTGCATTACCCAATCTTTGGATGATTGCTTTTAGTGCCGGCTTATTATCGGAAAAAATGTTCAATCCGGCATCCGTACCAACCCACAATCTATTTTGAGGATCTAATTTTACCGTTCGGACGGAATTGGCCACCAGCGAGGAATTCATATCGATTTCGGGCTGCAGATAAATCGGCTGGCACTGCAATGTATTCAGCAATAAATGCAGCCCAAACAGTAGGACTATAAATTTTTTAATCCCGTTCGGGATACCGGTAAACATAGCTCATTTAATAAAAATAATTTCCTGTTGGTATGCCCCTTAATAAAATCCCGATTAACGATGTAGGATTTGTGAATGCGAACAAAAGCATTACCCAAATCGGGCAATACAGATTTCAATGTACGGGAAGTGGTGAAACTTTCAGTGCTATTATAAAAAGTACAATAGGGCCCGTCTCCCTTTAAATAAATGATTTCTGATATTTTAAGCAGCTTGGTTAACCCCCTTTCCTTAATTTGAAGATGGCCCAATTTGGCAATATCCGAATATTCACACAACAATCTATCCAAGCAATTGGATAGCTCTTCCACTTTGATAGGCTTCAATATATAATCAAATGCCTTGATACGCAAAGCACGGGTCACAAAATCAGAATAGGCAGTTACAAATATCACTTTGGTGGAGGAAGGGATGTACACTAACAGATCAAAGGCAGAGCTGCCATTTAAATTGATATCAAGAAACAAAATGTCAAATTGATTGGCTATTAATTTTTCTTTTGCATCCTCAAATGAATTGGAAAAACTAAGTGAATCAATATTGGCCCAAAAGTACTTTTCAAGCAGGATTTTCAGGGAATTGCGTCCACTGTCTTCATCATCCGCAATAAGAATATTGAATTTCATAGGTTTAAGGGTATACGGAAAAAAAAAGGTTCTTGCCAAACTAACAAAGAGATTAAAAATATACTCTTTAGCTGTTATGATAAAATCCGTTTACTAAAATACATAAATTTTTATTAAATGACATTAAAACACCTCCGTTCGAATACTAACTGAAAAGAATAGACGAATTTGGCTAAAAAAAGGCCGTCCGATGAAAATAAATATTTATACTACGCTAAACAGTAGTAAAAAAAATTCCCTTTCGAAAAAGATTAACCTTTGGTTTGAAAAGCTTTTTGGCGAAAATCTAAATTTTGAAAATAACTCAACCTGAGTATGTGTAGGTTCCGGAATTTATTACCGGACGGCAATTGCTGAAAAAGATCAAGATACCCTAGCTGGATATTATTTCCCTCATTTATTTTGAATTTCAAACCAACAAAAACTCTATTTTGGTCAAAATAATTGAATACAACTTGCTTACCAATATTAATAAATATTTCTTCACTTAAAATTAAGGACAACCTTTTCAGTATAGCTTCTTTTTTACTTAGTGGGAATTCTCCTAAAACATTATACCGAAATCGGAAATTAAAAGCATTATCTAGCGCAAGAGTAGAATCATTTATAAGCACCTTTCTAAATCTTTCCTCTAGTCTTAGCCTTTGAGTGATTTTTTTTAAAGAAAAGTTATTGCCAAATTGAATTTGCTGCCATGGACGATATTCAGGTTGAGTCACAGTAATTTTTGAATTACCAGGAAAAATTGAGACATGTTGATATCCAGCAGCTAATTTGATAAAATCATTTACACTCCATGAAAGACCTACTAATACCAGATTTTGTGTCACTTTATTAATGGAATGATCTACTGAACGCAAAGTAGATTCAGCCATCAATTCCAATTTATTTCTCACTTTAAACTTACCAGAATAGGTGATCCAATACTGGCTGACAACATCCACCTTTTTTGTATCCTGAGCTTTGAGTGAAAGCGAAAAAAAGGATATAATAAAAAAGGATAATTTTATTTTCTTAAAAATTAAATTACAACTGAAAACAATTTTCATTTTACTAATTGAAAAGCACTAAAGTAGTTGTTACTATAACTATTTTAATTTGCAAAGATAATACACTTTACCGTATATAATATTTTTGCAGACTTCATAACCTCAACTATTGAAGACGTGAATTTATTATAAATGGTCCTTTCCATATTTTATTACTTGTTCAATAACCCATCAATCGTAATGGCAACATAATACAATGCACCAATGGTTGGTCCACCTGCATATTGAATA
>CANIMM010000018.1 GCA_947468255.1 Chitinophagaceae bacterium
ATGTCAACAGGTCCGGCCATCTCAAAACCGGTGATACGTGGATTGGGGTATAATCGGGTATTGACCATTAACGATGGAGTTCGCCAAGAAGGTCAGCAATGGGGGGATGAGCATGGTATTGAAATCGATGAATCAAGTGTAAATAAAGTAGAAATTCTAAAAGGGCCCGCATCGCTTATTTACGGCAGTGATGCAATGGCTGGCGTAATCAATATCATCACCAATGTTCCGGTCGAAAATAATACGGTGAAAGCGAATGTGTTTACCAATTACCAGACTAACAATCATGCAAGAACGCTGAATGCAAATCTTGCCGGAAATCTACAAGGGATTAACTGGAATTTGTACGGTTCTACATTGGCAGCAGCTGATTATCAGAATAAATACGATGGGAAAGTCTTTAATTCAAAATACAATCAACATAATTTTGGCGGCTATGCCGGATACAACGGCAGCTGGGGATTCAGCCATTTATTATTTAGCAGTTTTAATTTGAAAGCAGGGTTGGTAGAGGGCGAAAGGGACGCTCAAGGATATTTTATAAAACCGATTGTTGGTGGCGGTGAAGCAAGGGCTACAGCGGAAGACTTTAGTAGTAGTATACCTCAAATTCCCTATCAAAATATAAGACATAATAAATTAGCGCTGGATAATAGCATTCAACTTGGAAAAAACAGATTGGCCTTCAATATTGGTTATCAGCAAAACCAGCGGCAAGAATTTGGTAATGTGGATATTCCTCAGGAGTCCTCACTATACTTTGATTTAAGGACAATTACTTATACCGTACAATTTCATTGCAAGGAAATCAATGGCTGGTCCACCTCATTTGGGCTTAATGGAATGGACCAAAAAAATTCCAATAAAGGAATGGAACAGTTAATACCAGATTACCAATTGTTTGATATTGGCAGTTATTTTTTCACCAAAAAAACAATTCATAAGGTAACAGTAAGTGGCGGTACCCGCTATGATAATCGAACTATTCAGGCGGAAGATTTATTAGCCGGAAGCAGTGTAAAGGGCGTTGGCTTTAATACATCTTTTGGTAATTTTTCGGGTAGTATGGGAATGGCTGCTGAATTATCAAGTCAACTGATTTTTAAATTAAATGCTGCAAGAGGCTTTAGGGCGCCTAGTATATCAGAGCTTGCTTCCAACGGGGCACATGAAGGTACCATTCGTTACGAATATGGGGATGCGCATTTAAAAAGTGAGACTAGCACGCAACTGGATGCTAGTGCTGATTTTACTACTGAGCATATTTCAATAGGGGTAGCTGCGTATAATAATAGCTTTCAAAATTTTATTTTTTATAGAAAATTGCAGGCTGTCCAGGGTGGAGATTCAACCTTGGAAGTGAATGGAAAAATGCTGGATGCATTTAAATTTGATCAGCGAAAAGCCAGCCTCTATGGATTGGAAGCTTCTGTCGATATCCATCCCCATCCATTGGATTGGCTGCATATCCAAAATGTATTTTCGTTGGTTGCCGGGCGTTTGAGCGAAGCCGTTTCGGATTCAAAATTTTTACCATTTATCCCTGCTCCCCGCTTAATTACCGAGTGTAGAATCGATGTTAAAAAATACAAGAAAACAATTCGAAATTTTTACATGAAACTTGAATTAGATAATACATTTGCTCAAAAAAATATTTTTTCTGCTTACAATACAGAAACAGTAACGGCTTCCTATACCTTACTAAATACGGCTTTGGGAGCCGAATTCGTTTCGAAAAAAGGCGTTAGTTTATTTACCCTAAACCTGGTGTGTAGCAACCTGGGAGATGTAGCGTATCAAAATCATTTGAGCCGATTAAAATATGCATCCGAAAATATGGTCACCGGCAGAATGGGGGTATTTAATATGGGACGCAATTTTAGTGTAAAAGTTAATATTCCATTAAACTTTACAGTAAAATGAAAATTGAAAAGTAAATCCTTTTTTCAGAAAAGATGAATTGACTGGCTAAAATAATTTTTACCAATCTAAGCAGTTAACTTGCAGTCTTTATATATCAATTAGGTTACTATGCATTTAAAAAAAATAGGTATTGTTTTCTTTGTAAGCTGCTGCTGCTCATTTCATGCTTTGGCGCAAAATGCGGATATCAATATATTGAAATCTATCAATCAGTCAGAAACTTCGTTTAAAAATAATTTCTTTAAGGGAACCGCAGAAAGTGTAACAATTTTTAATATTGCAGCTCCAGTGAGCTTGCTTACTGCAGGTATTATTCGGCATGATAAGCAATTGCAAAAAGATGCGCTTTACATGGCAGGAGGGTTTGTCGTATCGAGCATTGTTACCCAGAGTATGAAGCGAATTATACAACGTGATAGACCTTTTGTAACGTATCCTTTTATAGTAAAGCGGGATGTGGGAGGTAGTTATTCTTTTCCTTCCGGTCATACTTCTGCTGCTTTTTGTACGGCCACTTCCCTTAGTTTGCTTTTTCCAAAATGGTATGTAATCGTTCCTTCTTATTTGTATGCCGCTACCGTGGGCTATGCAAGAATGTACCAAGGGGTTCATTACCCTTCAGATGTGCTGGCAGGGGCAGTAGTAGGTGCGGGGAGCGCCTGGTTATCCTATAAAGTGGAAAAATGGATGGATAAAAAACATCAACCAAATAAAAAACCAACTCCCGCTTTGTTATGATAAAAAAATGTGTTGGTCTGCTAGTTATGCTGCTTCCGATTTTTGTTGGGGCCCAAAGTACTGTGGATACAATTCCCCTTGCTCGAAACACTATTTACTCGATTTCCAAGCAGCCCATCTATTTTGAAAAGAGCGGTGATTCTTTTACCTGTAAAAAACCTAGAACCTTCGATTTCGTTACCCATATACCAGCGGATGCATTGGGTTATATTGGGCATTCTTTTAAAAAGGAGAATTTAAAAAAATTGGGGTTTGTAGCAGCCGCTACTGGGTTGTTGCTGATATTTGACCAACGCATCACGAACGGAGTTCAAAGCTTTGGAAATAGCCATTGTATTGCTGGGAGGGAGTCACTGGCTCCATTGATACAGGTAAAGCTATTTGGAAAAAACACCATTTTAATGAAGTGGCCCAAAAATGTCAATACTGCATTTTATAATTTGGGACAAGGGTCATCGGTAGTTTATATGGCTGCAGGTTTTCTCATTGCGGGTAAAATCAAAAAAGATCCAAGGGCATTACAAACGGCCAGCCAGCTAGTGGAATCATTTCTTGCGCTTGGGGTAGGCACCCAATTAATTAAATATAGTACTGGAAGGGAAAATCCTTCGGATGCAACGGTGGCGGGTGGACGTTGGAGACCATTCCCTACAATGAGTAATTTTCAAAATCATAAGCCCGTTTATGATGCCTTTCCATCGGGCCATCTGGCAACTTTTGTAAGCGCCATTACCATCGTGTCTGAAAATTATCCCCGAAAACGCTGGATAAAGCCTGTCGGCTATAGCATAGCAGGTCTATTAAGTCTCTCCATGGTCAACAATGGTGTGCATTGGGCTTCTGATTTTCCACTGGGCTTTGCTATTGGATATGGCTATGGTAAATACATCGCTAAAAGGAATAAACATGTATTGCATACGCCTGCTAATTTATAAAGGGTAATTGATGTTTTTAAACAATTTGTTGTGTAATTTCAATGGATGTTAGAAATATCTATTAATACACCCGCATTACTTTTTCCGGCTATCACCTTGTTGATGCTGGCCTATACCAATCGTTTTTTATCACTGGCCGCCTTGGTTAGAAAATTACACATTGAATATAATCGAGGTGAAAAAGAAAAAAACATTCTCAACCAGATCAAAAGCATTCGTACTCGCCTGAATTTAATACGCTATATGCAAAGTTTTAGCGTTTTGAGTTTTTTATGTTGTGTATTGTGTATGTATTTGATTTTCCGAAATTGGATGGTGATGGCACACTGGGTATTTGCTTTCAGCTTATTATTTTTGCTGCTTTCCATTGTGCTTTCACTGATAGAAATTAATAAAAGTACAAAGGCTCTTGAGCTGCAGTTGAGTGATATCGAAGAATTATCTGAAGGAAATATTTTCAAAGATATTTTTAAGGCAGATGGATAGGGAATGGTGAATGGTCAATGGTGAATGGTCAATGGTGAAAAAATGTTCGCGTTTTGCGCATTCACCATTGACCATTCACCATATTATTGTTTGTGATCAAATTCCACCGGCTTGGTTTCTTTGTAATTTTCATCAAAACTTACAAAGAAATAAAGGTACATTACCCTACTAAGGCGCATCATCCAGGGTTGTAATAACACCAGTAATACCCCGTTAAAACCCAGCCAGTAAAACACCCTGTTATCTTCCGTCGACACGCCAATCAATACCATCCATGCCACAAAACTAGTGACGGATATAGCCACAGCCAGCGCATAACTCACATAACCGGTACCATACCAGAAACCATTTTCAAGATCATATCGTTGTCCACATTCGGGACAATTGTCATACATGTCGAAAATATGGGAAAGCTTGATTTTTTTGTAAGGATTCGGATGTTTAAACATAGGTCCACGCCTGCATCGGGGGCAGCGAGAAGTAAAGACACTCCAGAGATAGCCGGGTTTAGGACTTTTATGTTCCATAGGCTGCAAAGGTAGTCAAAAGAAAATCAACCATTTTTAATCTTGTAGATGGGTTGTAAATGATCTCTGATTTTATGATGTCTGATTTTATTTTTTTTGAATGCGACTAGGCCATTCCTTCGGAAATTTTCTTTCTTTCTCCAATTTGTTGGCGCCACATGGCGTAGTAAAGACCTTTTTCTTCTAGTAGCTTTTCATGCGTACCAGTTTCCACTACATCTCCTTTTTCTAATACATAGATTCTGTCGGCATGCATGATGGTGCTTAATCGATGGGCAATTAAAATAGAAATTTGTTCTTTAGTGGTGGAAATATCCTTGATAGTATTGGTGATTTCTTCCTCTGTAAGGGAGTCGAGGGCCGAAGTAGCTTCATCGAAAATTAGCAGGTGTGGGTTTCTTAATAATGCACGTGCAATGGATAATCGTTGTTTTTCACCTCCGCTTAATTTAAGACCACCTTCACCAATCATCGTATCCAATCCTTTTTCAGCACGCGAAATCAAGTTGGCGCAACTAGCTTTTTGCAATACTTCATTGAGCGATTCTTCGCTTGCTGCAGGATTTACAAACAAAAGATTTTCTTTGATGGTTCCGCTAAATAAATTTGTGTCTTGTGTTACGAATCCGATTTGTTTTCTTAGGTCATCAAAATGGATCGTGTTTTCATCTAGTTTATTATAAAAAATATTTCCCTCTTGCGGACGATAAAGCCCTACTAATAATTTCATCAAAGTGGATTTGCCACTACCCGAAGGGCCAACAAAGGCAATGGTTTCTCCCACTTTTACATCAAAGCTAATGTTGTCGATGGCTTTGTGAGAGGCTGTCTGGTGCTGGAATGAAACATGGTTGAAAGAAAGCGTTTCAATATTTCCCAGGGGAGCAGGGTTAGCAGGCTCTGTTTCTGGGGCTTTCTGCATTAGGTTGTTGAAGTTATTGAGGGAGGCTTCTGCTTCTCGGTAAGAAAGCAAGATATTTCCAATTTCCTGCAATGGACCAAAAATAAAGAAAGAAAAAACTTGCATCGTAACGAGTTGGCCTGCATCCATCTGATTATGAAAAATGAGCCACATTAAAATAAATAAAATCACCTGTCGGAGGGTATTTACCATTGTCCCCTGTATAAAGCTGATACTTCTTACTCGCTTTACCTTGGTTAACTCAAGCCCTAATATTTTATAGGTGTTTTTATTGAGTCGGTCTACCTCCTGTTTGGTAAGTCCGAGGCTTTTAACCAGTTCAATATTGCGCAGCGATTCAGTGGTGGATCCAGCAAGCGAAGTAGTTTGACTAACAATGTTTTTTTGAATGGATTTAACTTTTTTACTGAGCAAGTTGGTGATAAAAGTTAAGGTTACAATGCCGACTAAATAGGCTACCGGAATTCGCCAGTTGATAAACATGGCTGCATATACAAAAACAAATACTACGCCCACCATTATCCCAAAAAGTACATTGATAAAGCTGATCATGAATTTTTCTACATCGGTTCTTACTTTGGTTAAAATGGACAAAGTTTCACCGCTCCGTTGGTCTTCAAATTGTTGATAGGGAAGTTTCATGGCATGTTGAAGACCATCTGTAAAAACACGTGCTCCGAATTTCTGGATGATTACATTTAAAAAATAATCTTGGAAGTTCTTGGCAACCCGGCTCACCATGGCAACGGATATGGAGAACAAAAGGATATAAAATACCCCTAAGTGTAAATAAGGGGTACCCTTTTTAGTAATCCATTCATAGTTCCAGAAAAACATTGTCCAATCGAATTTCCCTGTCGGTACGGATTGTTGTTCATTGGCCAAATTTACCATTTTACCTAGTAAAATTGGGTCTATTAGGGAAAATCCAATATTGATGCCGGCTAGTACCAACGTTAGAATAACCAGCCATTTATAGGGTTGTAAGTATTTCAGTAAAATCTTCATTGTAAAAAAGGGGTAAATTATATCCGATAATTTTTTATCTAACAAATATCATACAAGTTTGTTAAAAATGACAAGATTACTGTTTTTGATATTTTATTTTTTGAATATAATGGAGGGTTTTCAAAATCATCTTGCCCTCTAAATAGCAGCTGACATTGCTTACAGTGGCTATTTTATAATTATTTATATGTCAAAATAATTTCGGTTCTTTGACTCTTATATTATAAAAAATGAAGATTAGCGCATTTACCTATGTCAGAAATGGCAACACTTTTGGCTATCCCTTTATAGAATCCATTAAAAGTCTGTTACCTATAGTAGATGAATATATCGTTGTAGTGGGAGATAGTACAGATGGAACCAGGGAAGCAGTGGAGCAAATTGGAGATAGCAAGATTACAATAGTAGATACTATTTGGGATGATACTTTGCGAAAAGGCGGAAAGGTATTTGCACAACAGGCTAATATTGGTTTGGATAGTGCAAGCGGCGAAAGCGACTGGCTTTTTCACCTTCAGGCAGATGAGGTGATTCATGAAAAAGATTTGCCTATTATTCAACAAACGCTAGCGGAAAATCTCTTCAATAAAAAAGTAGATGGTTTTTTATTACGCTTTATTAATTTTTTTGGCGATTTCAACCACTATTGCCCCTCCCGCAGATTCCATCAGCGGGAGATACGGATCATTCGAAATGACCGATCTATTCGAAGTTATAAGGATTCAATGGGCTTTAGGAAATTTGTTGCTCCTCAAAAAATAAACGAAAAAGGCACCAAACTTTTGGTAAAGCAAATGGAGGCAACCGTTTACCATTATAGCTGGGCTAAGCCCCCCCAAAAACAAAAAGAAAAAAATATTGAATTTGGGAAAAAGTATCACCCTACCGATGATTTTATAAAAGATTTTGAAGCGCGTCATGGGGATGCATACGATTACCGTGAGTATGATTATTTGAATGTCTTCACCGGAACCCACCCTGCGGCAATTCAGCAGGTGGTAAAAGCACAGGATTGGGAATTCAGCTATGATCCCTCCAAAAATAATATGAGCAGAAAGGAAAAAGTTATGAAATTGCTGGAAATGCTTACGGGCAAACAGTTTTTCATTTATAAGAATTACAAGGTATTGAAGGGTTGATTTACCTTCTTGTATTGCGGGGTACGAAATGCCTGCATAGATTTTTTACTCCAACGCATGTTGTATTCATTTTTTTGATTTTTGGACGGGAACGAGGGGTAAAAGATATGATAGCACTTTTTTATTGAATTTACATAAAATTAGAATTATGGTTACATTTGAAACAAAAGTTTGGGAAAATGATTGGGAGTATGTTTTAAAAGGGGATTACCTAGCTAAAATGATTGCTAATTGTAATTTTAATTTCACTAAAAAGCATGTTATTATAAACAATGTAAAAAACAGAATTCTTGTTGAAAAATTGTGTGAACAAAAAATAAAAGAGGGCATTATAGATAATTATTTTGTAGTGGATGATTATGAATCTGAAGTGTTGAATCATTTTGATTTGACCATAGACAGTTTTAAAGGTGGGTATTGTTATTCCAGTGCTGAATTAGTAGGAATATATATCTGCGAAACCGAATATTTGTTACACTTTTCGAGTGATTCTTTTCCTGTAAACAATAAAGTCACTTGGATTGATTCGGCTTTGGATATTATGAATTTAAACCCCCATATTCTTGTTGCCAATCCAACATGGAATAACAAGTTTGAAGAAGCAAAAATTGAGTCATTTGATGAAATCAATGACTTTTATGTAGGTTATGGATTTTCAGACCAAGTCTACTTAATAAGAAAAACGGATTTTTTTAAAAGAATTTACCATGAAAAAAATAGCGCATCTGATCGGTATCCAAAATATGGAGGAGAATTATTTGAAAAAAGAGTGGATTCGTTTATGAGAAACAACGAGAAATTAAGAATAACACATAAGGGTTCTTCTTATATTTCTGCTAATTTTCCTGCAGATTGGTTTTCAAGAAAAATATTGAGAAAATACATTTCGAGTCAACGAATTAATAAAATGTTATCAGTTAAAGATTAAATAAAATTCCAAAACGGAGGTAATGATATGCTAGCGGAAGTCATTACTGGAAGACTTTTGTTTAATACCATATTGAAACTTCTTGATGAGGTGATTTTTTTGAATCTGTTGAACTTTCGGAATCGAAAATGATAAACAATTTTGGCTGTTGGTATGGATGTGGAATTTTTGAATTGACTAAAAAATAATAATTCAATTGTGTAATGATAAAAGTGCTTGAATTAAATTTTGAAAGAGGTTGGAGGGGGGGAGAACGACAAATTATCTATACCCTGCACGGATTTAGAAATGCTGGCATTTCAAGTCATCTTATTTGTAGAAAGGGCTACCCCCTTGAAACGGCAGCATTAAATGCGGGGTTTACGGTAGATTCATTTAATTCAATTTTTGGAGTATTTTTTTTTCTGATTACGAAGGGTAAAAATTTCAATTGTATTCACGCACAAACTTCTCATATACTTTCCTATTGTGTATTTACAAAGTTTTTTCATGGTGCCAAAGTGATTTATACCAGAAGGGTCAACTTTACACAAAAAGGCTATTTTACTAAATTGAAATACCTTTTTACTGATAAAATTGTCGCAATCAGCGAGGCAATACAAGAATCCTTAGCGGTCTTTTGTGGCAGAAATGATATTGAAGTCATATCTGATATCGTAGTAAAAAATGAACCTAATGAATCGTTGATTTCTAACATCGTTTCAAAGTTAACCATCAACGATCGGCATATTATTGGTACCACCTCGGCGCTAACTCATGAAAAGGATCCTTTTACAATGATTGATGCCATTAAAAAATTATCGGAGACAAGAGATGATTTCGTTTTTCTTCATTTTGGCTCAGGTGATTTGCAAGCGTCCGTGGAAAAAAAAATAATGGAATATGAGCTAGATAAAGTTTATTTCTTAATGGGCTTTGAAAAAAATATGGAATCAGTATTTCCTGTTTTTGAAGTCTTTGTTGTTACTTCCATTCAAGAAGGACTTGGCAGTAGTGTTCTAGACGCTTTTATGAATCATATTCCTGTTGTTTCCACTAATGCCGGAGGTTTACAGAATTTGCTTTGTGATGATAGAGGAATTCTTGTTGAATTGGGAGATAGTAGCTCAATTGCTGGAGGGATAGATCAAATGCTTAATAATAAGCCTAAAACGGAATTGTATATTGAGAATGGTTTTAATTATGCGAATCGCTATCACAGTATGCAGTACATTACCGATAAATATATAAATTTGTTAGAAAATTTATTTGCTGGCAATTAATATGTTTTTTAATCGGGTTCATTTGTCAGTTATTTCATTCAATACTTACTAACAATTATGCTGGCATCTGTCGTGATTTCATATTATAAAAATATTGCCAATTTAGAGATTCTATTGTTAGCATTGAACAATCAATCTTCAAAAAAAACTTTTGAAGTGATTGTTTCAGAAGATGACGACGCTGTAGAAACAACAAATTTTATTAGCGCACAGCAGTCTTTACTTTCATTCCCCTTGATTCATGTTTCTCAATCCGACGAGGGTTTTAGAAAGTGCAAAGCGCTGAATAGGGCAATTGCTGCCAGTTCAACTGATTTTATTATTTTTTTGGATGGGGATTGCATTCCTCATCGGCATTTTGTTAAACAGTACTTATTAGCAAAGCAACCTGGGCGGGTTATATATGGAAGAAGGGTTATGCTGAGTGAAAAAATTTCCAACTGCATATTTCATAATAAAAATATGAATAGTGTTGCTTTTTTCAATTTATTACTAAACGCTTGCAAACGAGTGGAAGAGGGTTTGTATTTGCCATTTATACCCCAGATTTTTAAGAGAAAAAAGGCCGGTAGGTTACTGGGGTGCAATATGGGTATTTTTAAGCAAGATTTATTATCCATCAATGGCTTTGACGAAGATTATATTTTTGCAGGAGGTGGCGAAGATTCTGATATTGAATGGCGGCTCGAGTCATTGAAAAAATTATCCTTTTATTCTATGAAATTTAGTGCTATCGTTTACCATCTTTATCATATCGATCGGTTTACACGAGCAATGGAATTAAAAAACAATGTGGTGCTGTCAAGCAAAATCAAGGAAAATCATTTCGTTTGTATCAATGGAATAAAAAAAATTGATAAAAACCTATGAAAATTTTATACATCTGTAGCGCTCGCTTTGATTATTTGCAAGATCTAACCTATTCTGGATTGGTAAAAGTAATGGGGAAGGAGAATGTCATTGATTATCCATGGAATCCTAAATTTAATTTGCCTATTAAATCCTATCCTAAAAATTTAGGATTTTCATCTATTTCTTTTCGCCTGCCACTCATGAATCATTTTGATGAAATTGATTTGGTTATACTTGCGTCTGCTAAAAAAGATGCACTTGAAAGTTATATTAAAATACTCCCCTCAATTAAAAATAAACCAATATTATTTATAGATGGGGGAGATTTTCCAGAAATTGGTGGAGATTTCTATCATACTGATTTAGGAAACCTTTACGAACAAACCATTCAGTATAGACCTTTTGATATTATTCTTAAGCGAGAGTATATCTCTTCGCTTCATGGTGCTAATCCAACTATTTTTCCATTCCCTTTTTCTTTTCCCTATAATATTTTATTGCCACCTGTATTTGAAGATTTAAAAAAATATGAGGTGGCTTTTTGGGGGCAACAAAATCCACAGATCAGAACTGATGCACTGAAGCTTTTAGCTGGTAAATACGATTGCGATCAAAATGGAACTACCCTAGATCAAAATTTTAATACCTACAAAAGGAAAGGTTTGTTTTATTTGAAAGAAATTGCAAGATGCAAAATTGTCTTGAATTTTAGAGGTCTTGGCTGGGATACGATGCGATATTGGGAAGTTCCAGCGATGGGTTCTTTTATGATTAGCCAGGAGCCTAAAATTTTGATTCCTAATAATTTCGAATCGGGAAAACACGTAGTCTGGTGTTCAGATTCTTTGGATGACCTAATTGATACAATTGATTATTACTTGGATCGCCCGACAGAACGAGAAAGGATTGCCAACAATGCTCGGGAACACTTAATTAAGTTCCATCTCAATACAGTAAGAGCCAAAACATTGCTAGAAATTGTTCAGTCTATTTTGTAGCATGAACCGATTTTTATGAAATCCGGGTGATCGGTAAATAATGGACTTCGAGTTCCTTGTTTTTTTTGTGGTATCGCAAATACGTGTTTAATAGTCTTTCTGATAGGTTTCCGAAAATTCTGATTTGTAGTGCATTTTCAGTTATTACCAGCTCTTTTTTAACCGCTAGTAAAATGTCGAAAAGAAAGGTAAGGTATCCA
Source organism: Chitinophagaceae bacterium (assembly GCA_947468255.1). Classification (GTDB taxonomy): domain Bacteria; phylum Bacteroidota; class Bacteroidia; order Chitinophagales; family Chitinophagaceae; genus Ferruginibacter. Next base: position 11,919 of record CANIMM010000018.1, read on the forward strand.
TCCCAAAAACTCCAGCTTGCAATCAGCATATTGTACCACGAACAGGTAAGTCCTTCTCCCATTGCATTAAAACTACTACTATACTGGGGGTATAATTTTTCAATAGCTACTTCTGTTAAATTCCATGAAATGGCGTCATGGTCTCTAAAATATTGTTTTTTTACACTCCATTTTTTTAGTTTGATGAAACGGTATGGAATAGGACTGATTACCTTTCCGGCTAATAAATTGGTTTCGATTTCAGTATATAATTTATCGGTAAATATTTTTTTAAATGCTACTTCTCTATCCGTAAAATGGTATTCTTTTTTTATTTTGGACCAGTGCAGGTGATTGCAAAAGTATCTCCTGTAATGGCATAGCCCCCAATAGGGCAATTGGTTGGCGTCATAATTTTTCCAGATATAATAGGCTACGGTCAGCTCAGAAAAATTTTTATTCCAGGAAGAAATATTGTCACCCGTATCGTCTCCTTCAATGCCTAGGTCAAAATTGGCAATTGCTTTTCCAGCATGGATGGGATGCACATAAGATACTGGAGGAATAGGAAAATCTTTGTAAAAAAATGCAGAAAATAATGTGAAAATATCTTTTTCATTTTTTTGAAATTTTTCCATTAGAAGTATTTTTCTGTCTATTTTTTTGGATTGAATGCTAAAGTTATTTTATTTATTGCTATTGGAGTTACAATTTTTATTTATGGATGTACATCTTACCCTCCCCATCCTTCCCTGTCCAAGCTTCTATATTGGATGGCTTCTGCGAGGTGCTCTGGCTTGATATCGGCACTGGCTACTAGGTCAGCAATGGTACGACTTACTTTTAATATTCTATCATAAGCACGGGCAGAAAGATTTAGTTTTTCCATTGCAATTTTTATGAGATTTTGGCTAGCGGTGTTAATAATGCAAATTTCCTTCAGCATTTTACTGCTCATTTGCGCATTGGCATACACCCCTTCATTGTCTTGATACCTGTTGGCTTGTATATCCCTTGCCCGTATAACTCTTTCGCGTATTCGATCACTTTTTTCAAATGCTTTTTCAGATGATAATTCACTAAATGCTACTGGAGTTACTTCAACATGTAGATCAATCCTGTCTAATAGCGGTCCCGAAATTTTGTTTAAATATTTTTGTACGGCACCCGGTGGGCAAGTACACTGCTTATCGGGGTGGTTGAAATAGCCGCAGGGACAGGGGTTCATGGAAGCGATGAGCATAAAACTAGCCGGAAATTCTAAAGCAATTTTTGCCCTTGAAATGGTAACTTTTCTTTCTTCCATTGGCTGTCGCATTACCTCTAATACCGTTCGCTTAAATTCGGGTAATTCATCTAGGAATAACACTCCATTGTGCGCCAACGAAATTTCTCCCGGTTGTGGATTACCTCCGCCTCCAACAAGGGCAACATCTGAAATGGTATGGTGGGGGCTTCGGTAAGGCCTTTTGGAAATGAGGGTGGCATTTTCCGGGAGCTTGCCCGCCACACTATGAATTTTAGTGGTTTCTAATGCTTCCTGTAGCGAAAGAGGTGGGAGAATGGTGGGTAAACGCTTCGCCAACATGGTTTTACCAGCACCTGGGGGCCCTATTAAAATTGCGTTGTGACCACCTGCTGCAGCAATTTCTAGCGCCCTTTTTATATTTTCCTGTCCCTTTACGTCGCAAAAATCAATCTCAAAATCGCTTTGGGCATAGGCAAATTCTTCACGGGTATTTACCACAATGGGTTCAAGGGTGCTCTCATCCTTAAAGAAATCGATTACCTCTTTTAAGTGACTAACACCATATACGGCTAGGTTGTTTACCATGGCCGCTTCCCTGGCATTTTGCTTTGGAACGATCAGGCCTTTGAAATTCTCTTTTCTTGCTTGTATGGCGATGGGTAATGCGCCTTTGATAGATCTTACATTGCCATCCAAACTGAGTTCACCCATAATGACATAGTCGGTGAGCTTCTCTGCATTGACGAGTTGTTTGCTAGCGCCTAGCGTGGCCATAGCTATAGGAAGGTCAAAAGCCGTTCCACTTTTTCGTATATCAGCGGGGGCTAGGTTCACAATCAGTCGGGTGCGGGGCATGAAAAAATTATTGTCTTTGATAGCGCTTTCTACCCGTAATAAACTTTCTTTTACCGCCCCATCGGGCAGCCCTACAATGATTGCGTCTGATTTTCCTTGATTATTTACGTTTACTTCTACTGCAATTGTAATTGCTTCTACACCATATACGGCACTGCCGAAAGTTTTTACCAACATAGATGAAATAATAAAATGATTAAAACAACTGATCGAAAGATAAGCAATCAATTTTTTAAAAATTCACTTATTTTATTTCTTGCATTTCTACTAATTTTTTGTAAAAACCGTTTTGAGCGATCAAGGAATCATGGGTACCTCTTTCTATAATGGCTCCCTTTTGCAACACAATGATTTCGTCTGCATTACTGATGGTGCTGAGCCGGTGGGCAATCACCAAGGAGGTGCGGTCTTGCATGAGATTAACAATGGCATCCTGCACTAGGCGTTCACTTTCAGTGTCCAAAGAGGAGGTAGCTTCGTCTAATATCAGGATAGGGGGGTTTTGTAATACGGCTCTTGCAATTGTTATCCGTTGGCGCTCACCACCGCTTAGTTTCATTCCCCGGTCGCCTATATTGGTGTCGTATTTTTCTTCTTTGTGTAGAATAAATTGGTGTGCATTGGCAATGGTAGCGGCTTCCAATATTTCTTCCGCCGATGCATTGATGTTGCCCAAAGCAATATTGTTGGCGATGGTGTCATTAAATAAAATGGATTCTTGTGTTACAATGCTCATTTGTTTGCGCAGCGATTGAATCGTGAAGTCTTTGATATTTACTCCATCAATTAAGATCGCCCCTTCACTAACATCATGGAATCGGGGAATAAGGTCTGCTAAGGTTGATTTTCCAGCTCCTGAAGATCCCACCAAAGCCACTGTTTTCCCCTTTTCTATTACAAAACTGATATTCTGTAGAATCGGTTTGTCGTCGTAACTAAAACTAACATTTTTAAATTCGATGGATTGATTGAATCCATTCAAAACGGTAGCATTGTCTCTTTCTTCTACCTGTAAGGGCGCATGTAAAATTTCTTCAATTCTTTCGACTGCTCCCATTCCTTTTTGAATACTGGAAATGGTAGTGGATAAATTTTTGGCGGGATTAATGATCATGGCGAACAGTAAAATAAATGCCATTAAATCACCACCGGTAAGTTGGGCATTTTCGCTAAATACAAATCGACCTCCAATATATAAAATGGCACAAAGCACCGTTACTCCCAGCACCTCGGTTATAGGGCTGGCCAAATCACGACGGAGGGTCATTTTATTGAGCATAAAAAAAAGTTTGTCATTGCCACCGCTGAATTTATTGAGCATTCGTTCTTCGGCTGTGAACGCCTTGATCACTTTTATACTACTGAGTGTTTCTTCTACATGGGAAAGGTTTTCTCCATAAGCTTCAGAGTAAGCGTTAGATTGTTTTTTTAATCGCTTGCTTATTTTTCCAATAAATATAGCCGTTAAGGGTAAAAAAATAAGGAGAAATAAGGAAAGATGAGGACTTAATACAATCATCGAGATTAAAAAGGAAAGAATAATCAAGGGATCTTTTACCAAACCTTCTAATGCAGTGAATATGGATCCCTGAACTTCGCCAATGTCTGCAGTCATACGACTCATTAGGTCTCCTTTTTTCTGCTCTGTAAAAAACCCGACTGGTAATTGTAAAATTTTGGTGTATAAACGTAATCTGAAGTCAGCTAGGATTTTACTACGCAGTGGCGTTGAGATATATAGGGATAAGTATACAAATACATTTTTGAGTAAGATTGAAGCAATCATAAGTGCGCAAATGATCCCAAGAGCGTAGAGCGATCCATGGTTGCTTATCAATAGTTGAAAGAAGTCATTGAACCTTCCCAATGATTTTGCCTGCACTCCGGGCAAGGCGCTATCTGCCTTAAAAATGATGTTCATAAAGGGGGCCAGCGCATTGATGGATAGTAGCGAGAATAACGTGGCCAGAATGGTAAAAAAAAGGTACAGCGACAGTTTTTTTCTAGGTATATGTATGTATTTAAATATTCTTAAAAAACTCATCATGAATTCCAGCTTTCTTTGTTTGGTTAAAAGGTTGTTGCAAATTTACATTGATTGGGCAATAAGCGGGCACATATTTAACGTAACCTTTTATTACATTGAATCTCCTGTTTTTAATGTGGGCAGCATTTTGGTTTGCACTAATAGCCTCTAAAGCGCTTAGTTAGTTGTGGGAGCTTTGAAATGCACCCCTGGTTTCGGTTATTTAATTGGCTGAATCTATTGATTATTGATCGTTCGGCTATAGAAGGGGGAGCTGGAAAATGGCTGAAAATTAAATTATAATTTTTCAAGTAGGTCTACGACTCCTTCGTTTTTTAAAATCAGATAGCCTAGACGGTCGCTGCTGATGCCTTCCTTTAGTTGATAATTAAAAAACAGTTGATCCTCTTTTACAATGGTTTCAAAATAATTAAATCGAATCGTTGGATATTGTTTGAGTTCATCACCAATTTCGTAGAGGTGGGTAGATAAAATAAAAAGGGAGTTGTTGATTTTGAGTAGACCTTTAATTACGGTAGTTGAACATTTCATTGCATCTTCCACATTAGTCCCCTTGAAAAGCTCATCTATCAAAATGAGCCATTTTCTTCCATCCGAAATTTTTAGAACGGTCGACTTGATTCGAAGCACCTCATTGTAAAAATAACTTTCACCTTTCAGCAGGTTGTCCATTACATTGATATTACTAAGCAATCCGTCGAAGAGGCTTAACTGCATACTATTTGCAGGTACTCCCATTCCAAGATGTGCCAAAAAAACCGCTGTGCCTACCGCTTTAATGAGGGTGCTTTTGCCAGCCATATTAGCACCTGTTAAAAACAAAAAATTGCTTTGCTCATCCAGTGTTACATCGTATCCGATGGGGTGCTGCAATTGTAGATGGTACAACCCCTTCGCCATTAAAAAGGGTCGCTCACTTTCTACCAATTTTGGAAAATGAAGTCCAAACTCTTTTACCGCCATTGCCATACCATACCAAGCATCTAGTTGAGCATACAAACTAAGTAGCTCCTGCATATCTCTTTTGAATTCGTATTTTAGGAAATGACCTAATTGCAATTGTTGGGCGGTAGTAAGGTTGGAAGCTTGATGGTTATTTTCAATGATGTCAAATTGTTTCTTTCGTATGATTTGATTTGCGTCTTGTAATAATTTCTGGAGCGGCACCGGGGCTTCTTTCGTTAAAAAAAAATTGATTAACTGCTGCATTCCTTTTATAAAATCAAAGCAATGGCCCACCGAAAATTCAACAAATGAAAAATCTGCTCGGTTAAATACCTTGTAACTGTATGCAGTAAAAGAAGAAAGATTCGATGGGATTGTTTCAATGGAGGTTTGGTAAAACTTTTCAATCATCATAATTGACCCATTGCTGATTTGACTGGGCCAGTATTCCATTTTATTCAAAATCAGCTGGAGTGTTTGTTGAACCCCTTCGATCTCCTCAATGCTTTTCAGTGAGTGCTTAAAATTGTCATATAACCGATCCCTGCCACCTACTGTTCGGCAGAGGTTGATATGATGGAATAAGGAAAATTCTCCTTCGTTGGTCAATATAGCCAGATCGGTTAGGGTTGTTTTATCTATTTCCATACTGCAAGAATAAAAATCATTTTTAGGATTTACAATGCTGAAACCTTTTGGAGAGGCTAAAAATGGAAAGTTGTTTAATTTGTATTATTTCTTGGAGGGATGGCGCAAATTTGTTCCGCTTTAATAGACTAGTGGCTAAATGTCATTCTTTTTCCTTTGTTCGACTCATCCCAAATACCATTATCATATACCAATGTTCCGTTAACGAAGGTCTTTTCAATACTTGCCGGAAATTCAACACCTTCCAATGGACTCCATCCACATTTGTATAAAATATTTTCTTTGCTTACGGTGGTGGTATTTTGTAAATTGGCTATTACTAGGTCTGCAAAATAACCTTCTCGGATATACCCTCTTTTTTCAATATGGAAGCAGTCTGCCACGGCATGACTCATTTTTTCTACTATTTTTTCCAGGCTAATTTTCCCCATTTTGTGATAATGAAGCATTAACAATATTGCATGTTGTACAAGGGGTAGACCGGAATGTGCATGTTCATACTCACCCGATTTTTCTGAAAGTAAATGCGGGGCATGGTCTGTTGCGATTAAGTCCAAATGGTCATCCAGTAAGGCTTTCCACAATGCTTCCTTGTTATTAGGCGCTTTGATTGCCGGGTTACATTTTATCAGGTAGCCTAATTTTTCATAGTCGTCAGCTGTAAAATGCAAGTGATGAACACATACTTCAGCGGTGATTCTTTTTTCCTTGAGTGGTAGCATATTACCAAACAATTGAATTTCTTTTTCGGTGCTGATATGTAAAATATGTAATCGGGTATTGTATTTTTTGGCAATTTGAATCGCTGCAAGCGAAGATTCAAAACAGGCATTGTCATCTCTGATGAAGGCATGGTCTGATGGGGAAAGCTGCCCTTTTTCTTTTTTTATTCTTTCGTAGTTTTCCTTAATAATTTTTTCATCTTCACAATGGGTGGCAATCAGCAACTCGCTTTCACTGAATATTTTTTCAAGGGTACCATAATTGTCTACTAGCATGTTGCCGGTACTTGCACCCATAAAAATCTTCACTCCGCAAATATTGGCTTTGTGTTCGTTCACTCGTAATACTTCGTTTGCATTGGAATTGCTTACCCCCATAAAAAAGGAATAGTTGGCCAACGAGCTTTGGGAGGCAGTGTTGTATTTATCTTCCAGCAATTCAAGGGTAAGCGCATTTGGAACGGTATTGGGCATTTCCATAAAACTCGTTACTCCTCCCGCCACCGCGGCTTTGCTTTCACTGTAAATGGTTGCTTTATGGGTGAGACCAGGTTCCCTAAAATGTACTTGATCATCAATGGCTCCAGGTAATAAATGTTTGCCCTCCCCATTTATCTCCACCACATTGCCCTTTTCAGATAGGTTGCTACCTATTTTCTCTATTCTTTCTCCATTGATGAGCAGGTCCTGCTGTTCAATTTTACCCTCATTTACTATACTAATATTTTTAATTAGGTATTTACTCATATGTTAAAATAATTATATATATTTAGATTCGCAAAATTACCTCTACTAAAATACTACCATGCAAATTATTAAAAGCTTGCTCAAATTCTATTTTTTTATTTTTCCCATTTTTGCAACTGCCCAATCTACCTACCTAACTCAGGGAGATAAAGGCTATCGGCTGGCAGATCGTTTGGATGTGATGCAGCCGATTGGCAGGGAAATCAATTATTCGGCCCTTCGGCCTTACAATCGACGTAATATGGTTGCTAGGGTTGAATTGATTGACAGCTTTTATAGGGAAGGAATTGTTTTGCCCAAAGGGTTGAAATTATTCCGACTAACTAGGGTGGATCGATACAATATGGAACATTTATTACTGAATAATACCGAGTGGGTTAGTGGTTCAAAGGCGACTTTTGCAAGTAATAAACCCTTGCTGAAAAGCCTTTATAAATCAAAGTCGAACATGTTAGAGGTAAATAGCAAAGATTTTTTTTTAGTCGTTAATCCGATTTTATATGGGATGGTAGGAACCGAAAAGTCAAATAGCGAGCAATTGTATCTCAATACCCGCGGACTCAATGCCAGAGGAATGATTGCAGGAAAGATTGGCTTTTTTACCAGTGTTACCGATAACCAGGAGCGGGGGGCTAGATTTTTTCAACAAAAAGTGTTGGATATGCGTTCCGTACCAGGTGGTGGGTATTATCAAAATTATAAAAACAGCGGAATAGATTATTTTGATGCAAGAGGATACTTTTCATTGAATGCAGCCAAGTATATTGATATACAGTTTGGCTATGATAAAAATTTTATTGGTAACGGTTACAGAAGTCTGTTTTTAAGTGATAATGCCAACAGTTATCTGTTTGCCAAGCTCAACACTAAAATTTGGAAATTAAATTTTCAGAATATATTTATGGAATTGGAGTCGCAGTTCTTGCAACGGAGGGATACCTTGCTAGACAGAAAATATGCAGCGATGCATCATGTAAGCATGAATGTTACCAAGTGGTTGAATATCGGTTTATTTGAAGGGGTTATTTTTGGCAGAAAGAATCATTTCGATTTCCAATACCTCAACCCCATTATTTTTTATCGTCATGTAGAAGGTTCAATTGGGAGTCCGGATAATGCATTGGCTGGTATTGATTTTAAAGCGAATTTGGCAAACCGATTTCAATTATACGGTCAATTCTTACTGGACGAATTTAATTTAAAGCAAGTAAAAGCCAACAGTGGAAGTTGGTCTAATAAATGGGGAATACAGCTGGGTGCAAAATACATGGATGTGTTCGGTATACCTACACTTGATGTACAGTTAGAATCTAACAGGGTAAGGCCTTTTACTTATTCTCATCGTTTGGCAGTAGCGAATTATACGCATTATAATCAATTGTTGGCTCATCCATTGGGTGCCAATTTTCAGGAATTCATTGCCATCGTTCATTACCAGCCAGCACCACGTTGGACTGTTCAGGCAAAATTGATTTCCTATTTTCAGGGGCTGGATAGCTTGGGTGGAAGAAATTTGGGCAGTAATCCGCTTTTACTTTATTCAACCCGTAAAGGGGATTATGGATATTTTTTGGGCATTGGCCGGCGAGCAACGGGTTTAAATGCGCTGCTACAATTGTCTTATGAGTTGAGAGAAAATTTATTTATCGACCTATCAGCACAACAACGTAATTATGCTATTGAGGGGGGGAAGGGAAACAATAACACCTCGCTGGTAATGGCAGGAATTCGATTTAATTTTATGCGTAGGGAATATGAGTAGTTTCTAAGCCGCCACTGTATTATTGAATATAGTTTTCAGCACTACAGAGCTGAGTGATGAATTTTATAGAAGATCATTATTCGTATTTAATCGCTTCAGATAGAAGTGGGTAAGGCGGCGATTTATTATTCTACAATGAGTGAAAAGGAAATCATTCTGGAATAAATTTTATCGAAATTGCTTGAAAATTTTAAAGCGGCATCCCGGCTATGCAAATTACTTAGGCCCCAACTTACTTTTAATTCAGGTGACAATACAAAAAATGGAAAGTAAATATGGAATCCAATACCACCTTCAATACTGTAATCCAGCTTATTGAGTTTTATTAGCCCCTCTGCATTACTTTTTCCTGCATTAGAAGCCATATCATAATCAAACTTTACACCCGCTATCGTATATACTTTTAGGTTATCTATTCGGTCACTACTGAATTTCAATTGAAAAGGAAAACTTAAGGTAATGGATTGAACTTTTTTGACGGTGATGGTATCTTCTCCGGCTGGCAGGTCTGGATACTTCAAGGTATATTCAAATGCCTTTTCACTAAAAGTAAGGTTGAGGGGGTAAGTCCTTATATCAAAGTGCTCGCTTAAATTTAAATTTACCAGCCAAGCTAGATTAATTCCGGTACTATTGATACTCTCGATTACGGTTACACTATCTTGGTATAAAAACTGGGGGTGATGGGTAAAATTAAAATGGGATCGGTTCATTCCCAGATTGATGCCAAAGTGATAGGATTTGCTATCGTGATCAGGTAAATTCAAACCGGAATAGCGCAGTTGTGCAATGCTCCTAGAAGAGCCCATCATTAAAATAAGTATACAGTAAATTATTTTTCTCCGCAATAGATGCTGCATATTCCAAAGCTCAGAGGTTTACAATAAGTGTTGCTATATCCGAGATTGTCTAAGATAATAGTAAAATTTTTTCCTTCGGGAAATTTTTTAATGGATTCATCCAAGTATTTATAGGCATCACGATTTTTTGAAAATAATTTCCCCATTCCTGGGGCTACTACATTCATGTATAGCTGGTACAATTGCTTTACAGCGATCGTTTTAGGTTGGCTAAATTCTAGAACCACCAATTTTCCGCCTGGTTTTAATACCCTTAAAATTTCTTGCAATCCTTTCTCTAAAT
>CANIMM010000019.1 GCA_947468255.1 Chitinophagaceae bacterium
GGTTGCTTTTGACCAGGATGAAGATGCCAAAAAAAATCTCCCCCAGGATAATCGGGTGATTTTTGTACCGCAAAATTTTCGTCATTTGCAACGCTTTTTACGCTTGAATAAAATAACCCAAGTAGATGGAATATTGGCCGATTTGGGAGTTTCCAGTCACCAGTTTGATGAGGCCGGAAGAGGCTTTTCCATTCGTTTTGATGCAGCGCTAGATATGCGCATGGATCAGCGACAAACTACTACAGCAGCAGATATCATCAAAAAATATACTGAGCTACAGTTACATAAAATGCTGGAACAATTCGGGGAAGTGACCAATGCCAAGACATTGGCAAAAATAATTGTTCAGCAAAGGGCATTGATGCCTATCAAAACCATCCAGCAATTCAAACAGGCCGTCCAATCTGTGGTAAAGGGAAATCCTCAAAAATATTTTGCTCAGGTATTTCAGGCTTTGAGAATAGCTGTAAATGATGAATTAGGTGCATTGAAGGAACTTTTGGAGCAAACCACTGGTTTATTGAAGCCAGGGGGAATAGTAGCCATTATTACTTTTCATTCGTTGGAGGATAGGATAGTAAAAAATTTTTTCAAAACAGGTAGTTTTTCAGAAGAAGTATTGGATGAACTGTATGGAGGTAAGCCGGAAAATCTATTCAAGATCCTAACAAAAAAGCCCATCCTGCCATCCGATAGTGAAACAAGACGCAATAAAAGATCTCGAAGTGCAAAACTAAGGTTGGCTGAAAAAAAATAGGCATTGCATAAGGAAAACGAGGTAAAAGTCAGAGGTTAAAATTTGAAAAAATGCTAGAAGATAAGTATACACAAAAGGAGGAACCCATTGCTGTCAAAAGGGATTGGAAAATTTTTCTAAGTCATAAGTGGGTAGTTAAGAATATTCCATTTTTTCTTTTCTTGGCAGTTTTGGCGGTGTTGTACATCTATAATGGCCACCACTCAGATAAACTAACAAGGGAAATGGGTGCAACAGAAAAGCATATTAAAGAGTTGGAATACGAATATAAAACAATTAAAAGCGAGGTTATTTTCAGGAGTAAGGCGAGCGAATTGATAAAAGCCGTAGCGCCGTTGGGTTTAAAAGAACTGACTTCGGCTCCCGTTTTGCTGTTGCAAGATAGACCCGAAAAGCAATGAGCGATTTGAAAGTATTTGCAATTCTTTAAAATGATACAATTAAAAACGAAGTGAATTTTATAATAAGATTTTACATAAAATAATCAAGCTCAAAAGGCAATCGAATTGGATATAAAAAAAGACATATTGTGGCGGGTGTATCTCTGTTTTTTAGGGATCATATTACTGGGAGCAGTTGTATTGGGGAGGGCTTTTTATTTACAGCAGGTAGAAGGAGCCTATTGGAAAAGTATGGGCGATAGTTTGCATCTGAAATATGTTCCGCTGGTGGCAGAACGGGGCACTATTTTTAGCGAAGATGGAAATATGTTAAGCACCTCCATTCCAATTTTTGATGTATACATCGATTTTGGGGCAGATGGGCTCAGAGAAAAAAACGGGAAAAGATTTAGAGAAAACTCGGATACATTAAGCAGCTGTTTAGCAAATCTTTTTAAAGATAAAACCAAGGAAGCATATTTGAGTGAAATCAAAATGGCCTATAAAAATGTTGATCGTTATTATACCCTAAAGAAGAAAATTTCTTTTTTGGAATATGAACAGTTAAGGGAATTTCCTTTAGTGAAATTGGGGAGAAATAAAAGTGGTTTTATGATTGATCCACGCGACAAGCGAATTAATCCCTATGCATTACTTGCCAACAGAACCATTGGTTTGTCGAGGGACAATGCCAAGTTAAATGTAGGCCTTGAACAGAGTTACGATAGTTTGTTACGTGGTAGAACTGGACAGCGGCTGATGCGTTATATCGCTGGCGCCTATATGCCTGTAGAGGGTGCAGAAGTAGAACCGGAAAACGGAAAGGATATCATCACTACATTGGATACCTATATTCAGGATATTGCTGAAAGTGCATTGATGAGAATGATGGTGGATAATAATTCTCAGCATGGTACTGCCATCGTGATGGAAACTGCCACCGGGAAAATTAAGGCAATTGCCAATCTAGGCAAACAGTCCAATGGCACTTACGTGGAAGATTTAAATTATGGTATTGCTAAGGCAACTGAGCCGGGATCGATTTTTAAATTAGCCACTTTACTAAGTTTAATAGAGGACAAGTACGTCACTAAAAATTCAATTGTGGATTGTGAAGGAGGAGCCAAATCTTTTTATGGATTGAAGATAAAAGATGCGCATTTGGGCGCGGGATCCATTACCGTTAAAGATGCATTTTCGTCGAGTAGTAATGTCGCATTTGCAAAGTTAGCCGATCAGTATTATCATAATGAACCCTCCAAATTTATAGCTCATTTACATCATTTGCGTTTGGATACCTTAACGGGTATTGATATTACTGCCGCATCAGGAAAGCCTACTATCAAAAGTCCCAAAAACAGGAGTTGGTCAAAGACTACGATTCCTTATATGGCGCATGGATACGAGGAGCTACTAACTCCATTGCACTTGCTAATGGTATACAATGCGGTTGCTAACAATGGCACCATGATGCAGCCTTATTTGGTTAATTCAGTTAATCAGTATGGCGTAGAAGTGAAAAGGATTTTACCTAAGGTGTTGGTAAATAAAATATGCAGTGATGAAACGCTGGCACAGTTACAAGAATGTCTGAAAGCAGTGGTAGATAGCATGCATGGAACGGGACATAAAGTATTATACGATTCTAATTATTCCATTGCCGGAAAAACAGGGACGGCAGTTACTGCCTTGGACAACCATGGCTATAACAAAGGGAATAAAATTTATCAAGCTTCTTTTATGGGTTATTTTCCATCGCAAAAACCTGTTTATACTATGGCCGTAGTGATACAAAATAGTAAGGAATCAAAGTTAATATACGGTGCGGATGTTTCTGGAAAAGTATTTAAGGAGATAAGTGATAAAATCTATGCCCGTTTTTTAAGTACGCAACAATTTAAGGAAAGTGTAAATCGGGATACGGTACAGTACCATTATTATGGCATAAAAAACGAATTGAATTCAATTTTTAACCAGTTGAATTTACCATTTGTGGATTCAGCAGTTGGAGGTTTCTGGAGATCAATGCAGATGAAAGACAATGCAGCCATTTTCAATTTGCCCGAAACTACCAATAGCCCCGCCTTGATTATCCCTAGTGTGGTTGGCATGGGTTTGAAGGACGCAATTTATTTAATGGAAAACAAAGGATTAAAGGTAATGGCTAGTGGAAGAGGAAGGGTATTTGGCCAATCCTTATTAGCAGGTAACACATTTATTAAAGGACAAACGGTAACACTATTTTTAAATTGATTTTAGCAGACCTACTATATAAAGTTAGCATTCGAGCAGTATTGGGTAGTACTAATATTGATGTGAAGGATTTGCAGGTTGATTCACGTAAAGTGAGTACAGCTAGTTGCTTTATAGCCATCAAAGGTAGTAGCATGGATGGGCATCTATTTATTGATATAGCTATCCAAAATGGAGCAACAACTGTTATATGTGAGACACTACCTGTAGCGGTCAGCGAAAACATTACCTATGTTCAGGTGGAAAATACTGCTGTGGCAGCTGGTTATATTAGTCATAATTTTTACGGAGCACCCTCTGCCTCTATCAAATTAGTGGGGGTTACCGGTACCAATGGTAAAACAACCATCGTTACCCTTTTGTGGAAATTATTTACCGCACTCGGATATAAATGTGGCTTAATCAGTACTATTCAAAATCAAATTGGTGATACCGTTGTAGTTGCTACGCACACTACCCCGGATGCCATTAGCGTGAATGCCTTGTTGAGCCAAATGGTGGATGCTGGTTGTCAATATGTTTTCATGGAATGTAGTAGCCACGCAATTCACCAGCATCGGATCGCGGGATTGCAATTTACCGGTGCATTGTTTAGTAACATTAGCCACGACCATCTGGATTACCATACAACCTTTGACGAATATATTAGGGTAAAGAAATCTTGGTTTGATGGGCTTCCTTCATCCGCCTTTGCCATTAGCAATGCGGATGATAAAAGAGGAAGGGTAATGCTACAAAATACATCGGCAAAAAAATATTATTATAGCCTTACAACGATGGCTGATTGTAAAGGAAAGATTCTTGATAATAGTCTTACCGGTTTGCATATGCTGGTAAATGATACGGAGGTTTATTTTAGAATGATTGGGGAGTTCAATGCATATAATTTGTTGGCAGTATTTGAAGCAGCGGTTTGTTTGGGACAAGATAAAAATTTGGTTTTACAATTATTGAGCAGCTTGGATGGTGCCGAAGGAAGGTTCGATTATATGCTAAGCAGCCAGGATAAAATAATGGGCATTATCGATTATGCACACACGCCGGATGCATTATTGAATGTGTTGGCTACTATTAAAAATTTAAGAAAGGGTAATGAGCGCATTATAACAGTGGTTGGATGCGGCGGAGATCGGGATAAAACCAAGCGGCCAATAATGGCAGCCGTAGCATGTGAATATAGTGATCAGGTAATCTTCACTTCTGATAATCCAAGAAGCGAGGATCCTCTTGAAATATTAAGAGAAATGGAGCTAGGGGTAAATGTAGTAGCCAGAAAAAAATTCATCACAATAGCCGATCGGAAAGAAGCAATCAAGACAGCTGTTAAGCTTGCGGTAAAAGAAGACATCATTTTGGTAGCAGGAAAAGGACATGAAAAATACCAGGAAATAAAAAAAGTGAGATACGATTTTGATGATAAGAAAATGCTTTGGGAAATGTTTGAATTGATGGAGAAATAGCTCAAACGGATAAGGTATTAATCGAGTTGTACGCAGGAATATAATAGGCAATCAATAAGTAATAAAAAAGAGCAAATTTAAAATTATGCTGTATCATCTATTTCATTGGCTTACTGAATCGGGATATAAATTTCCAGGAAGTAAATTGTTTGCCTTTATTACTTTTCGTGTGATGCTGGCAGTTATTTTGAGTCTATTCATTACAACTGTGTATGGAAAAAAACTCATTGCTTTTCTTCAAAAAAAGCAGTTGGGAGAAAGTGTTAGGGAATTAGGCTTGGCGGGTGAGCAACAGAAGAAAGGAACTCCAACAATGGGAGGGCTCATCATAATACTTGCGATTTTAATACCTACTTTATTATTGGCCAATCTAGACAAGGTATACATACGGTTGATGTTGCTGTGTACCGTTTGGTTGGGTACGATTGGCTTTATTGATGATTATTTAAAAATTCGGTCCAAGCGCATTGCACTAGCAAAGGGCGGGGATTATAAAAAAAGCAATAGTGATGGATTGGCTGGTCGATTTAAAATATTTGGCCAGGTGATGTTAGGAATCATTGTGGGTGCAACCCTGTATTTTACCCAAAGTGTGGTGGTACAAAGGGAAGTATATAATCCTGATTTTTCATTGGTGAAAGATTCGGTTTTGAGACCAGGGGAAAAACTGATGAGTGATTCATTTAATGTGGCAACGATCGATGGAAGAAAACATCTTTTTGTAAAGGTAAAATCACCCATCACCACCATTCCTTTTGTAAAAACCCATGAATTTAATTATGCCAAATTATTACCAAGCAACTTCCAAAAGTATACCTATTTGCTTTATATCATTATTGTAATATTTATTGTAGTTGCTGTAAGTAATGGTGCAAATATAACCGACGGTTTGGATGGGTTAGCTACTGGGGTTAGCGCTATCATTGGAATTTGCCTGGGCATTTTTGCTTATGTGAGTGGCAATATAAAGTTTGCGGAGTACCTCAATATTATGTATATCCCCAATTTGGGAGAGTTATCCATTTTTATTGCAGCTTTTGTTGGTGCTTGTATCGGATTTCTTTGGTACAACTCATATCCAGCACAGGTTTTTATGGGAGATACCGGTAGCCTTGCATTGGGTGGCATCATAGCTGCATTAGCAATTATTGTTCGTAAAGAATTATTGATCCCGATTTTTTGTGGTGTTTTTTTGGTGGAAAATTTAAGTGTAATGATACAGGTGGGATATTTCAAATACACCAAGCGAAAGTATGGGGAGGGGAGAAGGATTTTTTTGATGAGTCCGCTACATCATCATTATCAGAAATTGGGATATCATGAAAGTAAGATTGCTGTTCGATTTTGGATCATTACCATTTTGTGTGTAGTAATTGCAATTGTAACATTGAAATTGAGATAAAACAGTATCGGCAAGGAAGTAACAACAGAATGAAGAAAAAGTTAGTCATATTAGGAGCAGGTGAAAGTGGTGTTGGTACCGCGCTGTTAGCTACCCAGCAGGGATATGATGTGTTTGTAAGTGACGGAGGTAAAATTAAAGAGGCGTATAAAAATGAATTGCTAGCCAATGGTATCGATTTTGAAGAGTCGAGCCACACGGAAGAAAAAATATTGTCGGCTGATGAAGTGATGAAAAGCCCAGGTATTCCTGAAAAAAATGAGTTGGTAAAGAAAATCCGGGAAAAAGGAATTTCAATAATTAGTGAAATTGAATTTGCCTTCAGGTATAAAGGCGATAGTAAGATAATTGCCATTACAGGGAGTAACGGAAAAACTACTACCACGGCACTTACATGGCATATTTGTAATCATGCGGGAATGGATTGCGCGATGGTGGGTAATATAGGATACTCTTTTGCCAGACAGTTGGCGCTTGACCCTAAATCTTTATATGTGATAGAGATTAGTTCTTTTCAATTGGATGATATTAAAACTTTTCGTCCGGATGTAGCGATACTTACAAATATCACAGAAGATCATTTGGATAGATATGATTATAAGATGCAAAACTATGTGGATAGCAAGTTTAGGGTGGTGGAAAACCAGCAAGCCAATGATGTGTTCATTTACAATTTAGATGATAAAATTACGAGTCAAAATTTAAATAATTATCCCATTCAATCAACATTATACCCCATTACTATGAGTAAAGAACTTCCACAGGGCGCTTATCTGACAAACGCCCAGATGCATTTGAAATGGAAAACGGAGGATATGCAGATGAGCATAGAAGATTTTGCATTAAAAGGAAAGCACAACCAATACAATAGTATGGCTGCAAGTTTAGGGGCCACTGCGGTTGGTATTAAGAAAGAAAGTATCAGGGAATCCCTGCAAACTTTTCAAAGTCTAGAGCACCGGATGGAACCCGTGGCAAAAATAAAAGGGGTTCAGTTTATTAATGATTCAAAGGCTACGAATGTAAATAGCACCTGGTTTGCATTGGAAAGTATTGATAAGCCAACTATTTTAATATTGGGCGGAGTAGATAAAGGCAACGACTACTCGCTTTTGAATGAACTCGTAAAGGAAAAGGTAAAAGCCATTGTTTGCATGGGTACTGATAATCGTAAAATACATGAAGCTTTCGGAGATATTGTTTCACTGATTGTAAATGCCAGTTCTGCAGATGAAGCGGTAAAGGCGGCATTCCATTTTGCGGATAAAGGGGATGTTGTTTTACTAAGTCCAGCTTGTGCAAGTTTTGATCTGTTCAAAAATTATGAGGATCGGGGAATACAATTTAAAAATGCAGTAAAGAATTTATAGGGTAAGTATTGCGAACACCTTATTGCAATTAGTAGGGTAAATAAAGACAGTTACAACATTCAGCAAATCTCCTTCCAGCAGGAGAAAGATTATGACAGATTATAAATCTATATTGAAACAATTATTTGGATTGCCCCAAATTGAGGAGGGGGTTTTCAATTCTTCCATTAGAGGAGTGGAAGGGATGGGAGGAAATCTTGTGCGAAAGACCAGTGGGGATCGCGTCATATGGGCCATTGTGATAATTCTTTCATTGATCAGCTTGCTGGTGGTATATAGCAGTACAGGTTCATTGGCATACAAATACAGTAGGAGTACGGAAAGTTATCTATTTAAACAATTTGCATTAATTATTTCAGGCGTAATATTTATCTACTTTGCTCATAGGGTCAATTATACATTCTATTCAAGGGTGGCACAAATATTATTTTTGATCTCTATTCCTTTATTGATCTATACTTATTTTTTTGGAACCACTTTGAATGAAGGGAGTCGTTGGATAAAACTTCCAGTAATCAATCAAACTTTTCAAACCTCTGATCTTGCTAAGCTAGCATTGTTCATGTATTTGAGCCGGCAATTGAGTAAAAAACAGCAGGTAATCAAAGATTTCAAAAAGGGTTTTTTGCCGATCATTATCCCAATTCTAATTATTTGCTTGTTAATTGCGCCCGCTAATTTATCCACTGCCATGTTGGTGGCTGGCACCAGTTTTATGCTGATGTTTATTGGGCGTGTGAATACCCGGCATATTGCATTAACCATTTTGATCACTGCAATTCCTATTGTAATATTATCAATGGTGGCGGTTAAGTATTATGATAAGGCAGAGGGGAAATCAAAGGAGTTGCCGGCTTTATTTTCTTCCGGAAGAATACCAACTTGGATCAGTCGTATACAAACTTTTGTGTATAGCACTAAGGGTGATGGGGGTGAAAAGTCGTACCAGATCAACCAAGCTAAGATTGCTATTGCAAGTGGAGGCTGGTTTGGAAGGGGGCCCGGCAATAGCAATGCAAGGAATTTTTTACCTCATTCTTACAGTGATTTTATTTTCGCTATCATATTAGAAGAGTATGGTTTGTTGGGAGGGGCATTCATTGTTTTTATTTATTTATTGTTTTTGTACCGATGTATTCGGCTGTACCGGAAATGTCCTTTTGCATTTGGGGCATTTCTTGCACTGGCACTGAGCTTTACCTTGGTGATTCAGGCTTTTGCCAATATGGGCGTAAACGTAAATGTATTCCCAAACACCGGCGTTACCCTGCCGTTGGTGAGTATGGGGGGAAGTAGTTTTCTTTTTACTTGCTTATCGATAGGAATTATTTTAAGTGTAGCTAGAAATGTGGAGCAACAAGAAAGTCCAGTTCCGCTGCCGGTTATAAAGGAAGAAGCATAGAAAGGAAAGGAGATTCAACAGATGCTTATTCTCTGTTGGAGCAGAATAGTTCAAGTCAGTAGATAACAAATTAAAAATAGTAAAACAAAAAAGTAGAAAGTTGATTTTATCAATGTAAATGAAATTACCATTAGACGATAGTATCCAGCAGAATTCGCATTTTGGGAACCAGTCTGCTCGCATCATCATTGCCGGCGGTGGAACTGGTGGCCATATCTTTCCTGCTGTTGCCATCGCCAATGCCATTGTGAGAATACAACCAAAAACTGAAATTTTGTTTGTGGGCGCTAAGGGTAAAATGGAAATGGAAAAAGTGCCATTGGCTGGATATCGTATTGAAGGCTTAACGATAGCAGGTTTTAATAGAAGTTCTTTGATAAAAAATATAGGATTGCCCTTTAAGTTGTTGAAGAGTTTTCTACAAGTTAAAAACATCTTTAATGAATTTAGACCAACAGCAGTAATTGGTGTAGGGGGCTATTCAAGTTTTCCAGTACTTCGATTTGCACAGCTGAAAGGGATTGATACTTTTATTCATGAGAGCAATTCGTTCGCCGGAAAATCAAACAGATTGTTGGGAAAAAAGGCTACTAAAATTTTCGTTGCCATTGATGGAATGAATCAATTTTTCCCTTCAGATAAAATTATCCTAACGGGTAATCCGGTTAGAGAAAATATTGCCAAAAGCAAGCTTTCAAGGGAAGAGGCGATACTTTTTTTTGGACTCAACCCAAATAAGAAAACAGTACTTGCCATTGGCGGAAGCTTGGGTGCAAAAAACATTAATGAAGCGCTGAGTGAAGGAATAGATGAATTTGAAAAAAATGACTTGCAGCTGATCTGGCAAACTGGAAAACCATTTATAGAAAAGGGAAGGGAAATAGCAGCTGGTAAATCCAATATTTGGGTCAGTGATTTTATAGCTCAAATGGAATATGCCTATGGTGCTGCAGATGTGGTAATTAGTCGAAGTGGTGCGATGTCAATTGCTGAATTGGCAGTGATGGGAAAGCCCGCAGTACTAGTTCCGTTTCCCTTTGCAGCAGAAGACCACCAAACGGTGAATGCGCAAAAATTGGTTGATAAAAATGCAGCAGAGATGATAAGTGACGCGGATGCATCGGCCCAATTGGTGGACACTGTGATTGCGCTTTCAAAGAATGAAAAAAGGCAGCAAGCATTAAAGGATAATATCAGTAAAATGGCAGTCAACAATGCGGATGAAGTAATTGCAAATGAAATTTTAATCACTATTAATAAGAATCAAAAGTAAAAGATCATTTTTTTACTAAAATATAAATGAAAGTATATAATCAAATATTAGCATCCTTAGGCGTTGCCGCTCCAATGAGAGAAGGAGACGCTGCTGCAGTCTATTTTTTGGGAATTGGAGGTATTGGAATGAGTGCACTTGCTAGGTATTTTAATTCACAAGGGGTAATGGTGAGCGGGTACGACAAAACAGAAACAGCCCTTACAAGACAACTGTCTGCAGAGGGTATACATATTCATTATGAAGATAGTATTGGATTAATTGACAAAAATGCTCAGCTGGTAATTTATACCCCTGCAGTACCAAAAGATAGTGTTGAATTAAATTTTTATCAGCAAAATAATTATACAGTTGTTAAACGCAGCGATCTGTTAGGCGCCATTACCAACGAAGCTTATAATATTTGTATTGCAGGAACGCATGGTAAAACTACTACCAGTACGATGGTTGGTCATATTCTTCGTCATAGTGAGTTTGGTTGTAATGCATTTCTTGGTGGAATTGCAGTGAATTATTCAACTAATTTTTGGAGCCATAATAATAATGTTTGTGTGGTGGAAGCCGATGAGTATGACAGAAGTTTTTTGAAATTAAGTCCGAATGTAGCTATTATAAGCTCAATGGATCCGGATCACTTGGATATTTATGGAACAGCCGAAAAGATGGAAGAGGCCTTTATCGATTTTTCGAAAAAGATAAAACCGGGTGGTTTGTTGATTTGTAAATATGGACTTAGTAGAACTGCTGAGTTGTGTGCTGATCAATTGTTAACCTATCATTTAACAGATAGCAGGGCAAATATTTATGCAACCAATATAGTTATTCATCAAGGTAGTTACCAATTTGATGTGGTAGTGAATGATTCAAATGCTAGCAAGTGGATTTTGAAAGGAGTGGTATTGAATATGGGGGGAAAACATAATATTGAAAATATGATTGCTGCTATTACCGTTGCACATCATGTGGGAGTGGAGGATAATAAAATAATTACTGCAGTTGCAGCTTTCAGGGGTGTCAAGCGTAGGTTCGAATATATTTTAAAGACCGATCATCAAGTATTCATAGATGATTATGCCCATCATCCGGAGGAGTTAAGGGCATTGATAACCGGAGCAAAGGAATTGTTTCCCAATAAAAAATGCATTGTTGTTTTTCAACCGCATTTGTTTAGCAGAACAAGGGATCTGGCGGATGGCTTTGCTGAGGTGCTGGACCTTGCCGACGAGGCAATTCTACTGCCGATTTATCCAGCTAGGGAATTACCCATGGAAGGGATTTCTAGTGAAATGATTTTAGAGCGAATGCACAGTGAAGATCGATTCGTGCTGAGTAAGCAAAATTTATTAAAGCAGTTTTCGGTAGAAAAAACTGCACATGTGGAGGAGGGTTTTGAGGGCACAGTAATCATAACAGCAGGCGCTGGTGATATCGATACTTTGGTTGAACCTATTAAACAAATTTTGCTAAGTAAAAATTAAAAAAAATATCTCTTACGGTAATATTGCTGAAAGGGTTGAGTGTATGGTAAACAAAACGATCATAATAAATATTTTGCTGGCTATTTTTTGGACGGCCATGGGGACAGGCACGATTGTATTGTTGGCAGCTGCAATTCGTATCAAGGATTCAAAAAAATGCACTGGCGTTGAAATCAATATCAAGGCAATAAGTAGTAATTTTTTCGTTGACAAGGGTGATATTCTTAACATTATTACAGCTGGGTCGAATGGAAATTTGCTGGATAGAGTAGTAAGCTCTTTTGATTTACAAGCAATTGAGTTGGAGCTTCAAAAAAACATTTGGGTAAAAAAGGCACAATTGTTTTTTGATAATAATGAAAAGCTACATGTAAATGTTGTTGAGAGAGAACCATTGGCAAGAGTGTTCTCTAATTTGGGAACCACCTTTTATGTTGACAAAGATTTATCGATGCTGCCATTGAGTGAAAAATTTTCAGCTAGGTTACCGATTTTCACCAATTTTCCGTCAGATAAAAAAGTGCTTTTGCCATCGGATAGTAGTTTATTAAGGGATATTGTTTCTATCAGCCTAGCCATTCAGAAAGATTCGTTTCATATGGCCATGATTGAGCAGATAGATATAACTCCTCAGCAAACTTTTGAAATGCTCCCCAAATTCGGCAATGCTGTTATTGTAGTTGGGGATGCTAAAAACATTGAGAATAAATTATCTAAACTCCGATTGTTTTACAAAGAGATTATGGTAAAAGCTGGATGGAATAGGTATAGTGAAATTAATATTCAATACAATAACCAGGTAGTGGCAAAAAGAAAAGGAGCCGATGATGTGAAAGCCGATTCTTTGCGCACTTTGCAGTTAATACAGCTGATTGCAGAAAATGCACAGCGGCTGTCGGAAGATTCATTGCAGACGATTATACAGGACAATGAAAAGAATTCAGCCAATAGTAGCCTCATCCAGCAGTCTATGGAAAGAAACGAAAATGTTGATATAATTGATACCATTGGGGCGCTTCCTGAAAAAGGAAATGTTGTTAATAAAAAATCAGGCGTATTAATGCTTTCAAATCCCAGTGGAAAAAAGTCGCAGGCCAATGTAAAGCCAAACTCGGTTATAAAGTCTTCGGATAAGGGAGCTAAGCATAAGTTGGAAATAACAAAAAAGATAAAGCCGGTACTGCCAAAAGGGCCCTTAAAAAAGTAAAGAAAATGTGATAGGGACGTAGGGAAGGCATTAGAAAAAAGTAATTATTCGGTATTAATATTTAAACACACACACAAACATACAATTATGACTCAAGATCAAAACACAACAAATGACAGCGGAGTGGTAAATACCAACCCCGTTATTGTTGGCCTTGACATTGGCACCACTAAGATTGCTGCTATTGCCGGCCGAAAAAATGAATATGGGAAACTAGAAATTCTTGGCTTTGGCCGTGCCAACAGTAATGGGGTACAACATGGGATGGTGTTGAACATTGATCAAACCATTAAGGCAATTGAAATGGCTTTGAAAAATTGTTACGATTCGAATCCGAACCTGACCATTGAAGAAGTGTACGTAGGAATTGCAGGTCACCACATCAAGAGTTTGCAAACACGTGGAGATATTGTACGGCAGGCTACAGAAGAGGAAATTCGGCAGGAAGAGGTAGATCGGCTAATTGCAGATCAGTATAGAACGTATATTCCTGCGGGCGACCAAATCATTGATGTTATTCCACAGGAATTTACGGTGGATAATTTTCAAAATATTCCCAATCCGATTGGCTATAGCGGGGTAAAAGTGGGAGCCAATTTCCACATCATCACCGGCGATAAAAATGCCATTCGGAATATTAATCGCAGTGTTGAAAAAGCAGGCTTAATAGCAAAAGATTTAGTATTGCAACCATTGGCATCTGCTGCTGCAGTAATGTGTGAGCAGGATCTGGAAGCGGGTGTTGCTATAGTCGATATTGGCGGTGGTACTACCGATCTCGCCGTGTTTTATGAAGGCATATTAAAACACACAGCAGTCATTCCATTTGGCGGAGAAAATATTACCAATGACATTAAGAATGGGCTGGGCGTATTAAAAACACAGGCCGAGCAAATGAAAATACAGTTTGGAAGTGCACTGAGTGATGAAGCAAAGTCAAATGCATTTATTACGATTCCTGGATTACGCGGTATGCAGTCTAAGGAAATTAGTGTTAAAAATCTTGCAGCTATTGTGCAGGCCCGAATGAGCGAAATTATGGATTTTGTTAGCTATCATTTAAAGCAGGTAGGTTTGGATACCCGTTTGCTCAATGGTGGAATCATCCTTACGGGTGGAGGTTCTCAACTGAAGCATTTGATTCAGTTGACAGAATATGTTACCGGTCTTAATGCAAGAATTGGTTATCCAAATGAACATCTCGCCGGTGGACATATTGATGAGTTGACAAAGCCAATGTATAGCACATGTATTGGTTTAATATTAAAAGGATACAATGATTTCGAAAATAAAAATAGGCCTTTGGATGAATCATTCCGTAAAATAACTGTTCCGAATTCATTGAGGCGTCCAGCAGCTACAGAGACAATGGGTGCAGCCATCGATGGAGTCGAATTTGAACAACTATCGAAGGAGAAAAAAGTGAATGAACGTAAATCATTAAAGGGATTTATGGATTCATTTAAAATTGGCTTGATTGATTTATTCAAAGAGGAAGAGGACGGTAAATTATAATTTTTAAGTCAAGCAACCGTTCCAATTTATCACGCTTAGCAAACTAACCCATTATAACCAGTGCTTTTTGTTTACTGCCTTACTAACAGAAAATCAGCAAAGCACTTAAATAGTAACAATTATGATACATTTTGATTTACCAAAAGAACAGTCATCCATCATCAAGGTAATTGGTGTAGGTGGTGGAGGAAGCAATGCTGTAAACCATATGTTTTCGCAAAATATCGAAGGCGTAAATTTCATCATCTGTAATACAGATGCTCAGGCGATTGCGCAAAGTAAAGTGCCTAATAAAATACAGTTAGGCCCCCATCTTACACAGGGGTTGGGAGCAGGTGCAAATCCTGAAATAGGTCGTCAAGCTACCGAAGAAAGCTTGGAGGAAATTAAGCGAATTTTGGAAGTGAATACCAAAATGGCATTTATCACAGCCGGTATGGGCGGAGGAACAGGTACTGGAGGAGCTCCCATTCTGGCAAAAATTTGTAAGGACCTAGGTATTCTTACAGTAGGCATCGTAACTACTCCATTTGCGTATGAAGGAAAGAAAAGATTGGCACAGGCAGAGGAAGGCGTTCGATTGATGAAAGATCATGTAGACACGCTGTTAGTTATTAGCAATGATAAACTGCGCCATCAGTTTGGAAATTTAAAGATGAAGGAAGCATTTGAAAAAGCGGATAATGTTTTGGCAACTGCTGCGAAATGTATTACCGATGTAATCAACAGTACGGGTCAAATCAATGTCGATTTTGCAGATGTTTGCACCGTAATGAGGAATGGAGGTGTAGCAATTTTAGGAAGTGCAATTGCAGAGGGCGACAATCGTGCGCAGGTTGCTATTGAAAATGCGTTGAATTCGCCTTTGTTGAATGATAGTGAAATTCGCGGTGCTAGATGGATTTTGATCAATATTAATTCTGCTGAAGGGGAACATGAATTTACGATGGATGAAGTTGAAATCATACAAAATTATTTGATTAGCAAGGCAGGTGAAGAAAGTGATGTGATTTTAGGTTTGGGGTATGATAATACATTGGGTGAAGGAATTAGTATCACTTTAATAGCAACGGGCTTTGAACATAAAGATCCTTTTGCAAAAAAGAGCATCCTTTCCAAAGAAGAAAAAAAGAATGAAAAGATTTTAATGACTTTGGAAATGCCTCCGAAGGAAGAGAAAAAAATATTGCACCAGCCCAGTTTGCAATTTGAGGAAAATCTGGAACCTGAAGTTATTGTGCCATCAGTAGAAGTGGTACAGGAGATAGAAACTGCTATCGAAGAATCGATGATGCCTACCTTGGTAGTTGAATCAATCGAAGAAATTTCAATTGAGCCATTGGTTGAAGTTGCCGACAATAGCATTGAAGAGCCAAAAGTTTTTTTTGAAATATCTTCCGGCACTGATCATGCTCCAGTAATTGAATTTGACATACCTGTTAGTATTCCCCCTGCTGAGAAAAAATCAAAGGGTGACACAATAAACAGCGAATCAGTTAGCGAGCAAAAGGAGGAGTACCCAAGTAGTTTATCTAAAGCGGGGTATTTGGAAAAGCCAGTTAATATTTATTTTTCGGAGCAAACACATTCAGTTGCCCCAATTCCAGCTGAAGATATTTCTTCTACTGAGCGGAATGAAACAGAGGAAGACGCTTTAATGGAAATGCATATTGTAATTAAAGAGGACTATTCAATGGATGAACAAAAGCAAGATGTCATCGAATCCCAAGAGATATTGATGGCAAGGGTAGAAGAGCAGCCTATACCGGATGAAACAGAAGAACTAAGACGCCGGGCTACAGATCGGATCGCCAAGCTGCGCAACTTGTCATTCAACATAAATGCTGCCGATCCAAACAATGAGTTTGAATCTGTACCTGCCTACCTTAGAAGAAATATGGAACTCCATAATTCCATTGCTGATGTGGAAAGTTTTTATAGCAATTATACTGTTAAAACGGATGAAAACAATTTGATTGAGCCGGGTTCAATCAATTCCTTTTTAGATGGTAAAAAACCAGATTAAAATAATCGAATTCTTTTTATAAAGGATACGATGAAGTAAACTGTTTATATTTTGTATAGTTTGTGAAGCCCCTTGCTGAAAAGTGAGGGGCTTGTGTTTAGTAGTAAGGCTGTCATTCATCTACCCTGCGCTCATTTTTCAAAATCTGTTCGTTTCATAGTTCCTGGCCCTAGATGGTCGCCCTCTTCGAATTCGTAATTTACAAAATGGATATTTTTCAATTCGGTTAATGTATAGGTGGTTGAAGCAATATAACTATATGCTCCACTACTTCCGATTTGTTTGGTAAGAACATCACTGGCAGGGATGCTTACAAATAGGGTATCATGCGATATTCTCTGAAATACCAGTTCAATTCCATCCCATGAAGCATTGATTTCTTCAATCAGTTTGTTTGCAGTCAGCGTGTCAGAATTCACTTTCCTTTGTTGTTTCAGCTCTATATCATTGCTAGCAGAATCAAAAATGGGCAGCCATATCAAATGCTTTAATTTACCTGTAATTTCACTGATCCCATTTGTGCTGTCGGATTCAATAAAGAGCGAGTCTTTTGTTTCAGTTGTATTACTATCAACAACATTATTGCAAGAAAAAAGAAAAATCAGTAAGTATATTTTTAACGGTATGCGCATATTGGGGTAAGGGTTACTTTTTTAAAAATGTTGCCGAAAGACGGGTGGCAGGCTTTCCCTTGGGATATTTGAAATAGGTACTTCTAAAGTTAAGCCAAAATTCATTCAATGCGAAGGGTGTCTTAGGACGAAGTTTTACAAGGGTTGTCGCAAATAGTACGGTTTTCAGATTTCTTTCGAGCCAACCATAAAGTAAGGATGGGTTGGCAGTGGATTGAGATCCTTGTCCTGAAGCCATTTCTATTGCTTATTTTTGCAGCTACTATGCAACTCTTTAACACCAGCAGCCGAATTATTGTTACTTGTAGTAACCGCTTATCGCCATTTCTTCAACAGGAAATTATGGAACTGGGCTTTACCCCAGTTCGTATTTTTAAAACGGGGGTGGAATTGAAAGGAACATTAGAAGATTGTATTCAACTCAACCTCAATCTTCGGTGTGCCAGTCAGGTTTTATTTTCTATCAATGAATTTACTGCTCGCAATGCAGATGATCTGTACAATACTTTATTGCATTTCGAATGGGAGGACATCATTGCTGCGGATGGGTATTTTTCTATTACCAGTAATGTAGACAATGCCACCATCAACAATTCCTTGTTTGCCAATGTAAAAGTAAAAGATGCGATTGCAGATCGGTTTAGAAATAGAACCGGCCAACGTCCCAATTCGGGGCCTGAGTTGGATAAGGTGGTAATCCATTTATATTGGAAGGAAGAGTTGGCAGAAATATTCGTAGACACTTCAGGTGAAACTTTATCGAAGCATGGGTATCGTAAAATTCCGGGCAAGGCTCCTATGTTGGAGGCTCTTGCTGCTGCTACTTTATTGGCTACCAAGTGGGATAGGAAATCGCCATTCATCAATCCGATGTGCGGTTCTTCCACGCTGGCGATAGAGGCCGCTTTGTTGGCCACTCATCGCATGCCTGGATTGTATAGAACCAATTACGCATTTATGCACCTAGTTGGATTTGATCCGAAAATGTATGATGTGAAGCGGAAACGGCTAGACGAAATTACAACAGAAGTGGAAGGGTTGCGGATAATTGCAACTGATATTAGCGGCGATGCAATCAACATTTCAAAGATCAATGCAGCCGCAGCCGGTGTGGGTGATTTGATTGAATTTGCGATCGGCGATTTTGCTACAACCGTCATTCCGGCTGATCAACCGGGAGTAATTTATTTTAATCCGGAATACGGCGATCGGCTGGGTGTTGAAGCTGAATTGGAAATCACCTATGGCCGCATTGGAGATTTTATGAAACAGCAATGTAAGGGGTATACCGGTTATATTTTTACCGGCAACTTGGAATTGGCAAAAAAGATTGGCCTCAAACCTAAAAGAAGAATAGAATTTTATACTAGCAAAATTGATTGCAGATTGTTTGAGTATGAGTTGTATGCAGGCACCAAAAGAATAGACCCCTAGTTACAAAGTAAAATAGGGGTCTATTGAATATAGTTATTTTTAGGAGGGCTAAGAAGCCGTATCATAGGCCCATTCTACTAATGTAGCGCCCCAGGTAAATCCACCCCCAAATGCTGCTAACACAATTTTATCGCCTTTGTGTAGTTGCTTTTCCCAATCCCAAAGACATAGCGGAATGGTAGCGGCTGTAGTATTACCATATCGTTGAATGTTCAGCATCACTTTATCTTGCGACAATCCCATTCGGTTAGCGGTAGCATCTATGATTCTTTTATTAGCTTGGTGTGGAACCAGCCAGGCGATATCGTCACCGGTTAAGTGGTTGCGTTCTAAAAGATCAAAGGCAGCGTCGGCCATACCTTTTACAGCAGCTTTAAATACATGCTGCCCGGATTGGTAAATGCAATGTTCTTTTGCCAATACGGTTTCCACACTGGCTGGCTTTAATGAACCGCCTGCTTTCATATATAAAAAATCCTTCCCGCTACCATCACTTTTCAATAAGCTATCTTTTACTCCCATGCCATCCATAGAAGGTTCCAGTAAAACGGCACCTGCCCCATCTCCAAAAAGTATGCAGGTGGTTCGGTCTGTATAATCTACGATGGCACTCATTTTATCGGCTCCTACTACCACCACTTTTTTGTAGCGACCACTTTCCACTAGGGCGGAACCGGTGGTTAGGCCAAATAAAAACCCCGAACAGGCAGCGCTTAAGTCAAATCCCCAGGCATTTACTGCCCCTATTTTATCACATAAAATATTGGCGGTCGATGGAAAAATCATGTCTGGCGTAACCGTTGCAACAATAAGACAGTCAATTTCTTCGGGTAAAATGCCCCTTTTTTTGCACAATTCCAATACGGCCGGTACGCACATGTCGGAAGTTGCCAGCCCCTCACCCTTTAAAATTCTTCTTTCTTCCACACCTGTTCTTGATTTGATCCATTCATCATTGGTGTCAATCATGGTCTCTAAAATGGCATTGGTAAGCCTGTATTCTGGTACATATCCGCCTACGGAAGTAATTGCTGCTGTAATTTTTTGCATATTGGATAAAAGGTTTATATTTTAGAGGATAATTCTTTTTCCCTAAGGGGCAAAAATACATTAAAAAGCGGTAGGTTGAATTTTGTGCCTTCGCTCATGAATAATCCTTATTTTCGCATAAGATTTAATCGCATTATGTACGCATATTTACAGGGAAAATTTTCGCTTAAAAACCCGGCCCAGGTTTATATTGATGTAAATGGGGTAGGATATGAGGTAAATATTAGTTTAAATACCTATACTTATATTCAAAATAGCGAGTCAGGCAAACTTTATACCTATCTTCAAGTAAAGGAAGATGGACACACTTTATATGGCTTTTTTGATAGGGGTGAAAAAGAGATGTTTATTCAGTTGATCAGTGTTTCAGGTATTGGGGCTTCTACTGCAAGGATGATGTTATCCCATTTGAAACCCGATGAAGTGAGCACTGCCATTCAACAGGGCAATGTGAAATTGCTGGAAAGTATTAAAGGAATAGGAAAAAAAACAGCCGAACGGTTGGTACTGGAATTAAGGGATAAGGTAAATAAAATTGACAGTATTGTTCATTCAATAGCATCACCCAGCAGTGGTTTTCAGCAAGATGCGTTAAATGCGCTAGTGGCCCTAGGTATTACAAGGGCTCAAGCTGAAAACGCCATAAAAAAAATAACTACGACCGATACCAATATCCTCAATCTAGAAGAATTAATTAAAAAAGCACTAAAAGCCATTTGATAGAACTCTACATTAACTAAATACTGGATGTTTCGTAAAAGAAATTTTTTGACCGAATTTATTGGCCTTAGGTTAGTGTGCGTTATACTTTTCTTGTTTTTCTCATTGCTTCTTACAGCAGAAAATAAAGAATTGCATATTACCAGTTTGCCAGCGTTGGTGAATGCAAAAGACACGATACCTTTTCCCTTTCCTCTTTATGAGCGCAAAGGCGATATGCTCAGTGATTCCAAAAAGAGCACGTTCGATTTCAAATCTCCTCCCAATATTACAGATTCTGTAGCCTACGATTTCAGGACACGCTTATATACTGTCTATGAAAAAATTGGTAATAAATATTACCGAACGCCGACTACTTATACTGCTGCAGAATACTGGAAACTGCGGGGTAGACAGGCTGAGCGTGAGTATTTTAAGAAAAGGGCCAATACCATGAATTTGCTGAACCGTAAATTGACCAAACCAAAGTTGTCCTTATATGATAATTTGTTTAATCGTCTTTTTGGTAATGGTAAAATTGATATTAGTCCTCAAGGAAATGTGGATATTACAGCAGGTTACCAGGGGCAAAATGTAATGAATCCTACACTGCCGGAAAGGGCAAGGAAAAATGGCGGTTTTGATTTTGACATGAATGCACAGGTGAATGTCAATGCCAATATTGGAGATAAATTAAAATTCCCTATCAATTACAATACACTTGCCAATTTTGGTCAGGAAAATCAATTGAAACTAGATTATAGTGGCATTGACGATGAAATTATAAAAAGGGTGGAAGCCGGTTCGGTGCAGTTTCCCTCTCGCAGTACTTTTATTCCCGGAGCGCAACAGCTATTTGGTTTAAAAACACAATTGCAATTTGGAAAATTAAATGTAACGGCTGTATTGGCGAACCAAAAATCGCAAAGGCAATCAGTCAATTTACAGGGTGGTGCCGCCGCTCAGGTAATTGATCTTAAGGCGGATGAATACGATGAGAACCGCCACTTTTTATTAGGCCAATATTTTAGAGACAATTATAATAAAGTGTTGGCTAAATTACCAGCCGTTACTACCCCGGTTCAGATTTTACGGTTGGATGTGTGGGTTACCAATCGCAATGGAAGTACTACCAACACAAGAGATATAGTAGGTTTGATGGATCTGGGAGAGAAAAATCCCTACCTGACTTCACTCATTAGTTCCGGAAATTTACCTGACAATAAAACTAACAATCTTTATTCGCAAATCATTTCCAATCCAGGAAATAGAAACCCTGCTTTGGTAGTAAGTAATTTGCAAATGCTTGGACTTTCACCGGTGCAGGATTTTGAAAAAACCTTTGCAAGAAAACTAGACTCTACCCAATATATATTCAATAAGCAGGCGGGGTATATTTCATTGAGTCAGCCTTTGCAGCCCGATGAAGTATTGGGCGTGGCTTATCAGTATTCTTACAATGGAAGAATATATTCAGTGGGTGAGTTTTCGCAGGATCTGCCTCCGGATAGTTTATCGGCTACACA
>CANIMM010000020.1 GCA_947468255.1 Chitinophagaceae bacterium
CAGGCACTATTCAATGGCAACAATCTGCTGACGGAAGTACAGGCTGGGCCACAGTAACAGGTGGCAGTGGCGGCACAACGGTTACTTATACCACCCCTAATTTATCTACCAGAACTTATTATCAGGCAATAGTTACTAGTGGTCTTTGTACATCAGCGGCGAGCAATACCGCTTCAGTATCATTGAGTGCAACAAGTGTTGGCGGCACTGCAGCAGCTTCGGCTACCACTATATGTAATGGAGCAATTACTACAATAACTTTAACAGGCCATACCGGAACGATTCAATGGCAGCAATCTGCCGATGGAGGTACTTGGGCGAATGTAACGGGCGGCAGTGGCGCCACAACGGCTACTTATACCACCCCTATTTTATCAGCTACTACTTATTATAAGGCAGTAGTTACTAGCGGAGTTTGTGCCCCTGCGTCTAGTAATTCAGCATTAGTAACAGTGAATGGAGTGAGCGTGGGTGGAACAGCCACTGCGACCTTGGCTACTGTTTGTAGTGGCTCCAGCACAACCATATCATTGACAGGAGAGACGGCAACAGGAACCATTCAGTGGCAACAATCCGCTGATGGCACAACTGGCTGGGCGAATGTAGCAGGCGGAAGCGGTGCCACATCTGTAACTTATACTACCCCTAATTTATCTGTTAAAACATATTATCAAGCACTCGTTTCCAGCGGAGTTTGTGCTGCGGTGCCGAGTACAATTACTTCGGTAGTAGTGAATGCGACGACTGTTGGCGGATCTGCGACTGCTACCTTAGCTTCTGTTTGTAGTGGATCTAGTACAACAATAACATTGGCTGGGCAATCGGCTGGGGGAACCATTCAATGGCAACAATCCGCTGATGGAAGTACTTGGGCCAATGTGTCGGGCGGCAGTGGCGGTACAACGGCTACTTATACAACACCTAGTTTAACAGTTAAAACTTTTTACCAAGCGTTGGTTACTAATGGAGTTTGTTCATCGGCACCCAGCATTTCTACATCAGTAACAGTTATCCCAACAAGTGTGGGTGGCACAGCCACTGCAACAGCTGCTACTATTTGTAATGGCTATAGCACAACAATCGTTTTGACAGGTTATACGGGCACCATTCAATGGCAACAATCTGCTGACGGCAATGCTTGGGCGAATGTAACTGGTGGAAGTGGCGGCACAATATCAACTTATACTACGGATCTCTTGACCGTTAAAACCTTTTATAAAGCAGTAGTTACTAGTGGAGCTTGCGCATCGGTGTCTAGTTTAACAACTTCGGTTACGGTCAATCCAACGAGTGTTGGCGGAACAGCCACAGCGACAGCTGGCACTATTTGTAGTGGCGCGAGTACAACCATATCCTTGACAGGTCATACTGGAACCATTCAATGGCAACAATCTGCTAATGGAAGTACAGGTTGGACCACAGTAACAGGCGGAACTGGTGGCACGACAGATAATTATACTACCCCTAATTTAACGGCTAATACTTATTATAGAGCGCTTGTTACTAGTGGGGTTTGTGCTCCAGTGGCAAGTACTACTTCATTGGTTACAGTAAATGCAATAAGTGTGGGTGGCACTGCCACTGCTATTGCTGCTACTCTATGTAATGGAGCTGCTACTACAGTAAGTTTAACTGGACATACTGGAACGATTCAATGGCAACAATCTGCAAATGGAAGCACAGGTTGGACCACAGTAACAGGAGGAACAGGCGGTACAACGGATACTTATAATACGCCTAATTTAGTAGCTACAACCTATTATAGGGCAATAGTTATTAATGGGGTTTGCGCATCGGTGCCAAGTACCAGTGTATTAGTAACAGTGAATGGAACGAGTGTTGGCGGAACTGCAACTGCGACAGCTGCTACTATTTGTAGTGGATTAGGTACAACAATAACTTTAGCAGGACATACAGGAACGATTCAATGGCAACAATCTGTTGACGGAAGTACCGGATGGGCCAATGTAACTTTGGGAACTGGCGGCACCACGGATACTTATACTACCCCTAATTTAACTGCTACCACCTATTATCGAGCATTGTTAACAGGTGGAGTTTGTGCATCATCGCCCAGCTCAATAACTTCGGTTACAGTGAACGGAACGAGTGTTGGCGGAACCGCTGCAGCAGTGGCCCCTTCTATTTGTAGTGGAACAAGCACCTCAATAATTGTTACAGGATCAACAGGCAATATTCAATGGCAACAATCAACGGATGGAATTAATGGCTGGACCACAGTAACAGGAGGAACAGGCGGTACAACGGCTACTTATACTACTCCTAATTTAACAGCCACCACCTATTATCGAGCATCTGTGACTAGTGGAGTATGTACTTCATCTAATAGTACTTCTGCATCTGTGGCGGTGAATACCCCAAATGTAGGCGGAACTGCCACTGCCACCGCTGCTATTATTTGTAGCGGATCTATTACAACAATTACTGTTGCTGGATCAGTAGGCAATATTCAATGGCAGCAATCTGCTGATGGAAGTAATGGTTGGGTCAATGTAACAAGCGGAACTGGTGCCACAACGGCTACTTATATTACCCCCATTTTAACTGCTACTACCTTTTATAGGGCAGTTTTGACCAATAGCATATGTTCAGCATTGAATAGCACCATGGCATCTGTAACAGTAAATCCAACAAGTGTAGGAGGTACTGTGGCCGGTAGCACTACCATTTGCTCGGGCAATAGCAGTGGCATACTAACACTAAGTGGCCATATTGGAACGATTACAAAATGGCAATATTCTATAGATGGAGGTGCTAATTGGACAGATATTGCAGTAACTACCGCTACTATTTCAAAAGTGTTAACAAGTACTACTAAATTCAGGGCGGTTGTTAAAAGTGGCATTTGTGCAGAGGATTTCTCAGCTGCAGCGACAGTAAATGTTGATCCTGCTGTGGTAGGTGGGACGATTAGTGGAAGTTCAACCATTTGTTCGGGAAGTACCAGTGCCTTACTGACGCTGAGTGGTCATATTGGAACAGTTACTAAATGGCAATCTTCGCCCGATGGATCCGTATGGACTGATATCAATAATACAGGCACTACTTACACATCCGGTCCTTTAACAGTTACCACCCAGTTTAGGGCAGTTGTTAAAAGTGGGGTTTGTCCAGAGATATATTCAGGAATAGCGACTGTTACTATTGGCCCAAATCCTTCCCTTACCTCTGCCTCAACCATTGCTGCAAAGTGCAGTAATATACCTTATAGTTATACGGTTCTATCTGCTGGAAGTACATTTACTTGGACTCGGGCTCCGATTGTTGGTATTAGTGAAGCTGGTATTGGTGGGGCGGGAGCTAGCGGATCGGCCATTTCAGAAGGATCGGGTTTAACCAATACCACTGTAAGCCCGATTCTTGTTATTTACAATATTGTGCTTACCGGTAGTAATGGTTGTACCAATTCACAAGATGTAACAGTAACCATTAATCCAACACCAAAATTATCATCTGCAACAACACCGGTTTCAATATGTAGCGGAGCCCCTTTTAATTATACCGCAGCTTCTTTAACAACCGGAGCAACATTTACCTGGTCTAGGGCATTGGCGGCCAACATAAGCAATGCTGCAGGATCGGGAAATGCTATAATTGGTGAAATTTTGACCAATCCTTCAGCTAATCCAGCTGACGTAACGTATAGTATTATCACTACTGCAAATACTTGTTCCAATACGCAAAACATTACCGTTACAGTAAATCCAACGCCTAAATTGACGAGCACAAAGACCCCTGCGGCTGTTTGTAGTGGCACACCCTTTGACTATGCTATTACCAGTGCTACTGTTGGCTCCTCATTCAGTTGGACTAGAAATGATCCAGCGGGTATCACAAGCAATGCCCAGGCCCTTGGTACGGGCGCATCTATTAGCGAGGTATTTACTAATTCCACCACAAGCCCGATAGAGGTAAGTTATCTTATTACTTTAAATGCCAATGGATGTTCAAATACAGAAACTGTAAAGGTTACCGTAAACCCAAGTCCTATTGTAACGAGTGGATTAACTCCGCCAGCTATTTGCAATAATGAAACCTTTGGTTATACAATAATCTCATCAACTGCAGGAGCAGTTTTTACCTGGACCCGGGCTGCAGTAGATGCAAATTCGGATCTAGCTGGAGCAGGTTCTAACCTATCACACCAATTAAAAAATAATACAACCGGCTCAATCAATGTAGTGTACCTGGTAACAGCAGCAGCTAATGGTTGTTCCAATACTCAAACTGTTACCGTTCAGGTTAAACCAACCCCTATCCTAACTAGTGCGTTAACCCCATCGGCTATTTGTACTGGATCTCCTTTTGTGTATAAAGCAATTTCTGCAACTGTCGGCACATCCTTTAGGTGGAGCAGGGCATTATTGGCGGGTATTAGCAACGTTGCAGGTGCAGGATTAACCGAGGATATCAATGAAACACTAATCAATACAACTTCCGCTCCAATACCAGTGGTGTATGTAATAACCTTAACTGCCAATGGCTGTACCCATACCCAAAATGTTAACGTGTTGGTTAATCCAACTCCTACCGTAACTGTTGGAATGACCAGCAATATTATTTGTGCTAGTGATCCAAATCCTACTGTATCAGCAGTATTAGGTTCTGGTATAGTTACGGATTATGAATTTTTCTGGACGGTACCTTTAGGGGTAACCAATCCGAACAATGTTCCAAGTTTTACTGCAAATACTGCAGGCACCTATTCCGTAATTATTAAGCATATCATCACGGCATGCCAAAGTGCAAGCGCTTCGGCTACGCTTACGGTCAATCCGTTACCTACATTAAGCAGTACGTTCACTCCGGCTGCTATATGTAGTATCCAGCCGTTTTTATATACACCTACCAGTACCACCGCAAATGTTGCGTTTACCTGGTCAAGGGCAACTGTTGCGGGTATTTCACCAACTGGGACAACTGGAATTGGTAATGTAAATGAAACCCTCACCAGCACCTCAACGAGCCCACTAACAGTACGGTATGTGTATACGCTGGTAAATAATACCACTGGCTGTATTAATACACAGAATATTGATGTAGTTGTAAATGCTAAACCAGTAATAACCAGTATCCTTTCTCCAGCAGCTATCTGTAGTGGGTCGACTTTTTCTTATGCACCTACTTCCAATCAGGATCCGGATGTTGATTTCACATGGACCAGAGCGGTAGTTGTGGGAATTAGCAATTCGGCAGTGGTCGTGGCCCGTACAGGAAGTCCTGAGGAGAAACTGATAAATACTACCCTGGCTGCCGTTACAGTGAATTATATCTATACGCTAACCAATAGGCTTACCGGCTGTACCAGTACCGCTACCGTAACTGTTTTGGTGAAGCCAGTTCCTTTTTTAATCGGCGCCACTCCAGATGCCAGTTTATGCAGCGGGGGTACGGTTAACTATCCGCTTACCTCTTCACTTGCTGGCACTTCCATTGCTTGGAGCAGGGCAGGGACTAATCCCGGTTTAGAACCTTATTCAGGTTCTGGCAACTCGGCCACTATTGGTGAATTGCTAAAAAATGTAAATGCCGATAAGGTGGTAGCGGTTTATCAAGTTTTGCTTAGTAATGCAGCTTGTGTAGATACCGAGTATGTAAATATTACCGTTTACCCACAGCCTTCGTTAACTAGCAATTTTACTGTTTTCCCGAGTAATATATGTAGTGGGGCCACTTTTAATTATACGCCCACCTCTGCCCAGACTACAATTAGTTATTCTTGGGTAAGAGTTACCAATGCCAATATCAATGGCGGTTTAATCGCTTCAGGTAACGGAAGTATTAGTGAAGCCCTCACTAATAGCTCAAATTCAACCCAGACAGTAACATATAATTATACACTTACCAATACAGTTACTAATTGTAGCGTTACTCAATCGGTTAAAGTCAATGTTAACCCTTCGCCCATTCCGGTTATTGCTAATTCAAATATCACCATCTGTAGTGGAACCAAATTTTTTGTGTTGCCTACAGGTGTTGTAACCGGCACTACCTATTCTTGGACGAATCCAGACATAGCCCCTTCACCAACGGCCATTACAGGGGGAAGTGCACAGGCGGGGATTCTTTATATAGGTCAAACGCTAACCAATACAACGGGTTCAGATGCTACCGCAACTTATACTGTAACACCTAGTACTAGTGGTTGTCCGGGTAGCACCTTTATTATTACGGTCACTGTTAAAAGTGGAGCAGCTTCTGCCATTGCACTTAGTTCTTCACTTACACCTCCTGCAATTTGTAGCGGAACGAAATTCAATTATATCCCTTATAGCACTTCAGGTTCACCTACTTATGCTTGGCAAAGATTGTTTTCAGCTTCTATTCAGGAGCCGTTGAATAATGGCACGAACAATCCGAATGAAACACTAACCAATACTTCTACAGCTCAGGTTTCGGTTAATTATGCATTTACTGTTACCTCCGGGGGATGTTCAAATACAGAAATAGTAACGGTGAAGGTAAATCCAACTCCTAAGTTGAGTACCACCCTTACCCCTATGTCGGTATGTAGTAACAATCCTTTTCAATATGCTCCGGAAAGTTTAACAAACGGGGTTACGTTTAACTGGTCAAGAGCTACTGTTAGCGGTATCAGTAATCCCGCCAGTTCGGGCGCGGGTAATATCAATGAAACATTGATTAA
Organism: Chitinophagaceae bacterium; assembly: GCA_947468255.1. Classification (GTDB taxonomy): domain Bacteria; phylum Bacteroidota; class Bacteroidia; order Chitinophagales; family Chitinophagaceae; genus Ferruginibacter. Next base: position 6,668 of record CANIMM010000020.1, read on the forward strand.
TATAACGGCTTTGCCAATACCGGTTGTATATGAATATGATCTAAATGCTGCAGCCGTCAATTGCCCCAATATTCAAACAGTTACTGTAATTGTAAATCCTACTCCTTTACTCACTAGTTTAACTCCATTGGTACAATGCAGTGGCAGTACTTTTACTTTTAAGCCACTCTCCAGTATTGATCCTGGTTCTAGGTTTACTTGGCAAAGAAATGCTGTTTATGGAATAAGTAATATAGCAGCCAATGGAACATACGATCCGGCTGTTGTAGGCAGTGCGATTAGCCCTTCAGAAATATTGGTAGACACCTTAACTATTGCGGTAAATGTTCCATATACCTTTACTGTAATAAATTCGGGTACTGAATGTGCTAGCACTCAAGTAGTGACCATGGTGGTGAATCCTGTACCGGTGGTTAATAGAATAACTACTACTATCTGTAGTAATTCAACCTTTAGCGCCATTCCTACCAAAGTACCAGTAGGCACTGTTTATACTTGGCCAACTCCATTAAATGTTACAACGGGAGCGGTTGGTGGCGGGATTTCAGGGACTTCACAAACTACCATCGGTCAACTATTAACCAATGTTACTGCTTTTCCGGCAATATTAATTTACACCGTAACGCCTTGGAGTGCCAATGGCTGTCCAGGAATTCCATTTTTGGTAGAAGTAACCGTTAATCCGAAACCCGCGGCTATAGCGTCCTATACTGCACCAGCAATTTGTAGTGGGAATCCTTTTGTTTATGCACCTCCAGTTACACAAACCGGAACTACCTATTCTTGGAGTAATCCTATTGTGGATCCGATCAATACTGTTACAGGAACGGATGCTAAAACATTGCAAACGACCATTAATAGTTCAATACTTACTAATTTAACCAATCTAGCTTCATTAGTAACCTATGACGTAACGCCTATAGCCAATGGATGTACGGGTACTAATTTTACTGTATTGTTGACTGTAAATCCAGTACCTACTATCAGCACTCAATTGGCTACAATATGTTCTGGTGAAACGTTCACGGTTACTCCTTCACCAGTACCTAATGGAACTACCTATGTATGGGATATTCCTGTGCAAACACCTGCTGGCAGTATCATAGGAGGAAATGCCCAGGCTACCCCTGTGTCTAACATTTCGCAAACACTTACCAATACCAATACAAATTTTACGCCGGCTACGATTCAGTATATGGTAACTGCTACGGCTTTGGCTGGCACTTGTACAGCACCTACTAAATTTTTAGTAAATGTTACCGTTAACCCGGCTACTGTATTGACTAGTAGTTTAACACCTGCGGCTATTTGTAGCAAAACAGTATTTAATTATACTCCGGCAAGCAATACAGCAGGAACCAGCTTTAACTGGTCAAGAGCTGCTAAAACAGGAATATCTAATGCGGCTGCAACTGGAACCGACAATCCAATGGAGACATTAATTAACACTACCAGTGCGCCAATATCAGTTGAATATATTTACACTTTAAATACGGCTGGGAATTGTGTTAAAGTACAGTCCGTTATCGTATGGGTAAACCCAACGCCTGTACTATCCAATGCTACTATGGTGGCTCCTGCAATTTGCCAGGGAGTTGCAGTTGATTTTGCGCCTACCTCAACCACTGCTGGCGCCGTAGCCACTTGGACAAGGGATGTAATTACAGGCATCAGCAATTTGGCAGGATCAGGAACCGGAAATCCGCTCGAAATTCTTTATAATACCACGATATCAAATATTACCGTTTACTATAAATATAGGATAACTGCCGATGCATGTTCAAGCGATACGATTGTTTCGGTGGTTGTAAAACCCGTTCCGGTTGTTGCATCACCGCAATCAAGAACGATTTGTAGTGGAGAAACATTTGATGTATCTCCGTTAAATGTGCCAGTAGGTACAACATATGCATGGGCGCTCCCTATAAGTAACCCTGCAGGAGTAACTGGTGGATCTGCTTTGAGTGCACAAACTAAAGTGAGTCAGCTATTGAGTAATATTACTACTACTCCCGGCATATTAACTTATATAGTATATCCTACTTATAGCACTTGCATAGGGGCACCATTTACTGTAGCTGTAACTGTTAATCCTATAACACCAGCTGCTAGCAATGCCACATTAACAATTTGTAGCGGAACTGCGTTTTCTTATACACCAACTAGCTTACCAGCGGGTACTACCTATCGGTGGAACAGTCCCGCAGTTAGTCCACTGGGTAGTGTTACTGGTGGCAATGCAAATACTTTGCAAACTTCCATAAGCCAAACCTTGATTAATACAGGTACTACTCAGTCCACTGTAACATATACCGTAACTCCTTCTGCTAATGGATGTGATGGAAATACATTTACTGTAACCGTAAATGTGAATCCTATTGCTCGGATAGTTACACAGAATAAATCAATCTGTAGTGGCACAAGTTTCTTAGTTAATCCTGATGTAGTGCCGTTAAATACCACTTATACTTGGGCATTGCCTTTACAACTTACGGCAGGTGCAATTGCAGGGGGTGTAGCCCAGGTAACACCAGCGGGTTCAATATCTCAATTACTTACCAATAATACCAGTTTAGATGCTACTTTAACCTATACGGTGACCCCTTCATCTACCACAGCTGGCTTAGCTTGCGCGGGTGCGCCATTTATAGTGAATGTCACTGTAACGCCTTTTCCAGAGTTGACTAGCAGTTTAGCACCTCCTGCAATTTGTAGCAATACTATATTTAGTTATACTCCTTTAAGTAACACCACCGTTATTAACTATAATTGGACAAGGGCAATTGTTGTAGGCATTAGTAATGGCGCAAGTGCTGGTACAGGAAATCCAAATGAAACCCTGATTAACACCTCAACGGATCCAATATATGTAGTTTATGTGTACACTTTTACCACTTCTGGAGGCTGTACTAATAGCCAGACTGTAAGGGTTGTTGTGAATCCAACACCTGTATTTTCAAGTTCAACTGCTATAAATACACGTTGTAGCGGAGTAGTTTTTAATTATGTTCCCAATTCATTAACCACAGGCTTTACTACTAGGTGGTCAAGAAGTATTATTCCTGGCATTGCGAATGCTGCAGAATCTGGCACAGGCGATCCAAATGAAAAACTTATTAATACTACGCTAGCTAATATTTCGGTTGATTATAATTACTCTATAACAGCCAATGCATGTTCCAGTGAGCAAATCATAACAGTTATTGTAAAACCTGTGCCGGTTGTTTTGGCTAAATCTACAACAATTTGTAGTGGAGCTAATTTTATGATTGACCCTAATTTAGTTCCAACAGCTACAAAATATATATGGGCTGAACCAGTCAGTTACCCGCTTAATATTTTAACTGGAGTTACTGGAGCAGGTGCATCAGGTGCATTAGAAGCTACTATTAGTAGAACTTTGGGTAATTCATCCCCAACTCTTTTCGGTACTGCTACCTATACGGTTACACCGTCTTCAGATAATTGTTTAGGTAATTCATTTGAATTAATTGTGAAAGTGAATCCAATACCAGTTATCTCAAATACAACGCTGACTGCTATTTGTAGCGGAAGCCCTTTCAGTTTTGTGCCAACAGGTATTCCTACCAATACTATTTTCTCTTGGGGTAATCCAGTCGTCACACCTACTGCAGGTTTAAGCGGTGGAACTCCACTGGTTGATCAGTCAACAATTAGCCAGGTGCTGACCATGACAAACTTAGTTGTCAATACAGCTGTTTATACAGTTAGTCCTTCAGCCGAAGGGTGCTCAGGAGCTAATTTCTTATTGACAGTTCCTGTAAATCCTACTCCGGTAGTATCCAATAAGGAATTAAGTATTTGTTCTGAAGTTCCATTTATTGTTACACCCGAATCAGTTCCAACTGGTACTACTTATACTTGGGTGAGTCCAACACAAACGCCATTGGGAACCATTAGTGGAAGCGCTAGCCAGTCTTCAGGACAAAATAATTTTTCTCAAACACTGGTTAATACCACCAATTTACCATCGCAGGCGGTTTATGTGGTAGTGCCTAAAACGGCCAATTGCACAGGTCTTTCTTTTAATATTAATGTAATAGTAAACCCTGGAACTAGATTAAGCTCCTCTTTAAGCCCTCCGGCAATATGTAGTAATGAGCTATTTAGTTATAATCCAACTAGTACTACATTGGGTACTGTTTTTACCTGGACTAGGGCTGCAAAAGCAGGAATTAATAATGCATCTGGCTCAGGATTTGGCAATCCTAGTGAAAAACTGTTGAATACTACGGCTGCTCCGATTCAGGTAGTATATACTTATACCCTTACCACGGGAGCAGCTTGTGCTAAAACTGAGGAGGTGAAAGTATGGGTTAATCCAACACCTATTTTAACTAGCACTACCACTATTGCAGCACAATGTAGTGGGTTGGTATTTAATTATTCACCCACTTCAAGTACAGCAAATGCGGTATTTAGTTGGGTGAGAGATATTGTACCTGGTATTAGCAATGCAAAAGGTATGGGCCTTGGTGATCCAAATGAAATATTGGCAAATGTGTCATCCGGTAAAATTTTCGTTGGATATTCCTATACGATTTCTGCCAATGGATGTTCTAGCACTCAAGAACTTTCGGTTGCCATAAAACCATTGCCTACTATTGCCCCACAAACCAATACATCTTGTAGCAATGAAACATTTGTAATCAATCCTCCAAATGCGCCTCTTGGAACAACGTATACTTGGGCTGCTCCTTCCAGTAACCCAGTGCTCGTCATTAAGGGAGGAACCTTGGGTGCATCACAAGTTGCCATTACGCAAACATTGAGCAATGCATCTCTTTATCCTGCCATTGCTTTATATACTATTACTCCTATCGCTGAACTTTGTCAGGGTAATGAGTTTACCTTAACAGCCACTGTAAATCCAATTCCGGCAGTTAGAGATACTACTTTAAACCCGATTTGTAGCGCCTCGCCATTTGTTTTTGCCCCTACCAATGTGCCTACGGGCATACTGTATTCTTGGGGTAATCCAACTGCCAATCCTTCAGCAGGCCTGCAGGGTATCAGCGCACAGCAGGGTCAAGCCCAAATCAGTCAAACATTGACGATTACCAATAACCTGGCTAATTCAGTTGAATATCTGGTTTCACCTGTCGCATTTGGATGTACCGGTAATAGTTTTAAAGTGACCGTCCCAGTTAATCCTACTCCGGTTGTGGCCAATCAGTCAAGAACCATTTGTTCCGGAGAATCTTTTTCTGTTATTCCTTCCCCTGTTCCTTTTGGCACCCAATATACCTGGACTACACCGGTGATGACACCTTTTGGCTCACTGAGTGGAGCAGTATTGCAGTCCTTTCCACAGCTGAGTGTTTCACAAGTTTTGAGCAATACTACCAATCTTGCTGCTCAGGCCTATTATACCGTGGTACCTAAGGTGGGTAGCTGTATTGGAAATCCATTCAATATTACCGTGGTGGTCAATCCAGCTACTAAATTATCTGTTTCTGTAAACCCTCCTGCAATCTGTAGCGGTGATATTTTCTCTTATATGCCGGCCAGCAATACTGCAGGCACTAGTTTTCAATGGACAAGATCTGTAGTGGCAGGCATTAGTAATCCCTCCGCCATCGGTCTTAATAATCCGAATGAGAAATTGATCAATATTACTTCTGCTCCAATTGAAGTTACCTATGTGTACAACCTAGTCACCAATACCGCCTGTACTGAAACTCAAATTGTAAAAGTTATAGTTAATCCAATACCGTCAATGACCAGCCTCAATGACCGTCCTGCTATTTGTAGCGGCGAGCAGTTTAGTTATTTCCCAACGGCTGATATCACTGGAACAGTATTCACCTGGACTAGGGTGGTGCAGGCGTCTATTAGCAATATTGCTGCCACTGGAACCTATAATCCACTAGAGCGCATAGTCAACACTTCTAATAATATGGTGGTGGTTGAATATAACTATACGCTTACTGCCAACGGATGTTCGTCTACCCAGTCAGTAACGGTACCTGTAAAACCAGCGCCCTCTATTGCGAATCAGTCCATTATTGCTTGTAGCAATTCGCCCTTTACGCTACCAACCATTGCTACACCAACTGGCACTGAGTATATTTGGAGTACGCCGGTATATATTCCCAATGGAAGTTTAACGGGAGGTACCGCTGAAACTTTCTACCAGCCAATTTTTAGTCAAACGCTGACCAGCCAAACCCTGGTGTCGGCCCTAGCTAATTATACCATTACACCAAGAGCAGGTACTTGCGAAGGGGTTCCTTTTAAATTAGCCGTTACCCTTCGACCATTGCCGGTGGTGGCCAATCAAACCCTGACCAATATTTGTAGTGGCTCGCCATTTAATTTTGTACCGGAGATAGCGCCTACTGGTACCACGTATACTTGGTCTAATCCGATTTCTACGCCTTCCAATAGTCTTACAGGTGGAAGTGCTCAATCAGTTGGACAAGCCAACATTAGCCAAACCTTATCGAGTACGAATAATATTTTAAATACAGCAACCTATATAGTTACCCCTTCAACCGCTAGTTGTGCAGGTAATACATTTACTTTAAATGTATCCATTAATCCAACGCCTATCATCAGCGATATGAAGGACAGCACTTGTTCCGGCACCCCAATTACGATTAATCCAATGCCGGTGCCAATCGGGACCAAGTATAGCTGGAACCCACCAACCGTTCAGCCTTTTGGAGCAGTAATGGGTACCTCAGCACAGGTTTCGCCAACGGCTACGATTAGTCTTAACCTGCTGAATACTACCAATGCATCGGCAAAAGTATTTTACAGCATCACACCGGTAGCAGGTAGTTGTATAGGCGCACCGTTTACACTTGCTCTTGGAGTAGGTGTTCAAATGCCGGTATTTGGTGATCAGGTAGCCGAAATATGCAGCGGCAACGTCTTTAATGCAACCCCTGTAAATGCGCCTAGGGGAACTACCTATACTTGGGGGCTTCCAGCGGTTACGCCTTCCAATTCAATTTTTGGAATCAGCAATGTAGTACAGGGGGTAGATTCTATTAAGCAGGTATTGACCAATTTGACTTTACAAAATGGTATCGCAGTGTACAAAGTAACAGCCAATAATTCAGGCTGCGTGAGCAATCAGTTCAATGCCAATGTTACGGTATTACCTTTGCCAAGAACTATCATTAGTGGCAACAACAATATCTGTAAGTATCCGGCAGATACCATTTCTTTAAACTTTAGCGGACAATCACCCTGGAGTTTTACTTATAGAGAAGACAATAAAACACCTGTAACCATCAGTGGAATTACGCAGGCACCGTATTCATTGCGGCTGCCCAATGCAATTGCCTCAACGATGCGCCGGTTTAGCTTTACCAATATTACTAATGCAGGATGTAGCAATAAGGCAGATACCAGCTATTTCACCCAAGTAATCAAACCTTCACCCACTGGAGTAATTTATTCCATTCATGGCAATTATTTGTGTAATAATGTCATTGATACAATGCATATTGTTTCTTCAGATTCACCTACTTTCAAGTGGATGCTCAATGGAGTTTTGATGGCTGGGGAAACAAAAGACACTTTGCTGACCAGGCTGCCTGGTAGGTACAGTGCAATTCTTACCAACAGCGTGGGCTGTTCGGATACATTGACTTCAACGTATACACTCAATAAAATAGTGAAGCCTTTGCTAAAACTATCTTATAGTACGTATTGTGTAAACACGCCAATGTCTATTACCAATTTGACCGATACAAGTACCATTGGAATAACCAATTGGTTGTGGGATTTTGGAGATGGAAATATTCAATCTAGCTTCCATAGCGTAAACACGTATTCTACGGGTGGTAATTATCATATTACACTGAAGGCAACGCAGTTGAATTGTGCAGCTACATCTGTGCTACTCGACACTACAGTGGATATCCAAGTGCCTATTTCTGGTAACACCATGCCAACTGTTAGTGCGTATAAATCAGTCAATACGCCGATAAGCGTTCGGTCAATACCTAACTATAAATACCGTTGGACGCCTTCTTGGGGTATTAGTAACCGTGATAGCGCTAATGTAAACTTTAGTTTTGCTACCACACAACAATATGTAGTTAACCTAATTTCTCCGGCTGGCTGTGTTACACATGATTCCTTGCTAGTAAGGGTGTTTGATAATAAGCTGGTTGACATATTGGTGCCCAAATCTTTCACGCCCAATAGCGATGGAGTAAATGACCGTTTGTTTCCTTACTTAACTGGAATTAAAGATTTCCGTTATTTCAAGATATTCAATCGGCAGAACCAATTGATGTTTGAAACAAAGAATTATGATGAAGGCTGGGATGGAACCCTACTGGGTAAACCTATGCCGATGGGTATTTATATTTGGGTGGCAACCGGTGTGGCTACTGACGGAACTGTAGTAGAGAAAAAAGGCCAAACCCTATTGTTGAGATGATCTAAATAATTATATGGGAAGACATTTTAAATATTATTGTATTGCGTTGGTGGTTTGCTGTGCATTTTCAGTACGAATTTTTGCGCAGGCACCCATTCTATCTCAATACTTTGCATCACCCTTGAGCATCAATCCAGCACTTGCGGGTAATGGATATTCAAGTTGGCGGATAATGGCGGTAAGGCGAAACCAATGGATCAGTGCCGGAGTTGACCCATTGAATACCACTTCCATATCTTTAGATGGAAAATTATTAAAGCAGAAAGGCAATGAAAATAATTATCTGGGAGCAGGCTTTATGATTGTTCAGGATAAGGGCTTGGGTGGTGCGTATAAAAACAATTCTTTCAATCTGGCATTTAGTTCTCATATCAGTCTTGATCCGGAAGATGCCCATTCATTGGCTGGAGGCTTAGGTGGATCTTTTAACAATACCGTCATCGATTATTCGCAGCTTAGTTTTTCGCAGCAGATTTCTTCTGCTGGCTTCAATCGGGCCTTGCCCACTTTTGAAACCAATCTTTCAAATGTCAAGCCTTATTCATCTGTTTTCGGAGGAGTCACCTATTCCTACAAAACGGAGCTTGCCAATTTTGAAATGGGACTAGCCTGTTACCAGTTTTTGAGTACTGTAAGAACATCTTTGCAGGACCCTAACCAATTGGATCCTCCCCGATTTAATTTCCATACGGATTTTCAGTCCTATCTTGGTGAAAGAACTACTTTTAATGCAAATGCCCTGTTTTCATTTGAAAAATATTTCAACACCTATTCTTTAGGATTCAATATCGGTAATATGGTAGGCAATACGGTGGAAGATGAAGAACCCACTATAATCAATACCGGTATTTGGTATCGACATAACCAAGCCTTATCTCCATATATTGGACTTGGCTATGGCATTATGCAGGCAGGCATTAGTTATGATATCAACATTTCCAATTCCAAGACCGATTTAGGTCCATTGCAAACCTTTGAATTTTCGCTCGTTTTCCGCTCTCCTGTAAGAATTAAGAGTCCCGTTCCTTGTCCCTGGAGATAAAAATTGTTTCTACCCGAAAGAGAGGCCATCTCCTAGCCCTACCTAACCTTGCTTAGGCATTTTCGCTGGATGGAATATTCAAAAAACCGTTTGTCAAATTCTGTCCGCTGCTTTTCTACCAGGTCGTCCGGCAAACCACTATAAGCCTTAAATTTTTTATTGATCATTAACACGGCGGAAGCACGCAAATTATTTTGAATTTTAATTTGTTTCTTAGCCAAGCCCAACACTTTATTCATCTGATTTACAGAGGTCATTTTATCCAGCAAGCTATTGTTAATGAGCAGCTCTAGCAGGTTATTTTCTGCTTCCGTCAAATTGGCTTTAAATGACTGTCGGTTTTCAATTGAAATCGCTGAATCATTTATTTCTTTATCCGCCTCTGCTTGTAGGGTAAGCAATTCGATTTGTTGCCTCATCTTTTTAAATCGAACAACAGCCAGTCCGATCAGTAACATAAGGGCTGCTGCAAGCGACAAGGATACTATTTGTTGAGAGCCCATGAATGGGCTTACTTTCTTTGGAAGGGGTAAATAAATAGGGATGTCTGTTTCAACCAGATCGGCATCACTAAATGGAATGCTGACTATATTTCCTGTTAAGACGTTAAAAAGCTGCAATGAACTGTCTTTGCTAAAGAGTAACTTCTTAAAGGGTTTAGCATATGAATTGAATATCGCAGTCTGCTTGATGGGCTCAATCTTTTTTATCCGATTGTTTTTGAAATCATATAAAGTAAATTCCAAATCATTATCTATTAGCAGCCCAAGCTTTGTGTGGAAACCAGCAAAATAAGATTCGCTTTGAAATATTTTTTTAACTTCTAGTACTTTGTTAAAGGGTAAGGGGTCATCCCACCAACTTTTAGTAAGCAGATCAAGGCATTGAACATAACGGTCATAATCTTTTGCTACTGACTTGTCATCCGACCTTCGGGTAGGCTTTTGGTAGATGATGTAAATTTTTTTATTAGCCAAATCGTAATAAAATTTTGCCGTAAAGGCATCATAAGGGACCGTCTTATTGGTCGGTTTTACATACCACTCTCCATTTTTTTCATCATACCACCGCAGCATTCCATTTTCCATCCAAAATCCATAGCCCCCAAAACTAAAAATGGTGTCACGGTAAATAAAATTGAATGCCCCAAAATTGTAGCCTTCATAACAGGTACTGTCCAACCTGATTGCAGGCTTACCCTGGTTAAATTCATATAGCATTCCGGTACCATCTACCTGAATGACCAATTTTTTTTTGAACCATAAATAGTTGTGCCGATCAATAAAACATTTTGGCCCTTCCGGAAGCGTAACAATTTTATGGTCGAAATTGGTAGGACTGATAACAACACCCTCTGCCGGGCTATTTTGCAAATTATTAATTAAGGAGTCGATTGACTTTTGCGATAGCCCTATCCTAGGGATTAAGGTGGACAAGAATATAGCAATTCCATATAAAAGGAATCTAAGTGGCATAGGGCAGCAGGATTTTGATACTAAATTAGGGTATTTCAATAATAATCAATTAAGTAGTTGGATATTTATTGGCCAGTCATTTTGCAGTATAAGCTGGTTCCATACTGTTGGTAAAGGCGAATCGCAATTCAATATTTCATACAATGTAGCATTTTCCTTACTATCTTATTGATATAACATATGTATATACTATGTAAAATAATTGTTTATCAATTGATTATGATTAATTTTTACAATCGTGGCCTGAATGTATAATTTAAGGGAAGAGATCTTGGAAAAAATAAATAACAAGTTTAATTTTAATAATGTTCTGTGGCGCTAGTATGTGAAGCAAGTTTTAATGATACCGATCGGTTGGAGGAAAAGCTGAAGGATGGTTGGTAGAAATTCATTGAAAACGAATGGAGATACAAGCAGATTGCAAGTAAAACGGCTATAATTAAATCAAAACCCCCTTAAACCCAATTCAATGCTTGACAATTTGGAATTATATCTGGCAGCTGCGGCCTTGAATAATAAAAAGTATCAAGCGGCAGCAGAACTTTATATGAAAGTGGCGACTAGAAACGATTCTGCGGAAGCATGGGTTGGCATGGGGCTTATTCAGTTGTACCAGTTGGCAAACGGTAGAACAATGGATGAGGTTATATTCTGTTTTGACAAGGCAAAATCAATCAATCCAAAGCTCCAAACGGCCATTGAGGCTCAGCTTATTTGCAGTTGTCAACTTGTATTGAATGCCTATGTTACCTTTTTCAACGAAGCCTTGAAGCAACAAATTCATGAAAATAAAAAACTGACTACTGCATTGCTGCTTACCGGTAATAATTTGCAGGGACTGCAAAGCCATTGCAATGAGTTTAGTTCTTTTGCTGGTCTGGGTATTGAAGGAGCAGGAGTGGCTTGTTTTAAAAAAACAATCGGCATGGATAAACTTCAGACAGAAATTGTAGTAAGATTTCATGAAATAGAGAATGCTTTGCGTAAGAGTGTAGACCAGGCTTCTAAAGCCTTTGTAGCATTTGCCCAAATGGAAATAACGGTTTTAAAAATTGAGGCGGTACAAAGGCAGGCCACATTCAAAAATAAATTGAATGAATCGGCTGTAGCAAAGAAAGTATTGGTTGTATCCCAACTCTAAAAAATGCTTGCGACGATTTGTTTTTTTCGATTAAGAATTAATTTTTTTATATATCTTCATTTTTTTAAAATAATCCGATTACTCTTTTATGTTGATTGCCAAAGTAGGAATTATTGGTGCGGGTCCGGCGGGTGCGGCAGCTGCATTGCAATTGAATCAGCTGGGTATCGATTGTGTAGTGGTAGACAAGGCCGTATTTCCAAGAGATAAAATCTGTGGTGACGGGTTAAGCGGAAAAGTAATTACCTGCCTCAACCGAATCGACCCCGAAATTGCCATTCGTTTGCAACAGGCATCCTTCAAACTCGATAGCTGGGGCGTAAGTTTTGTTTCGCCCAACCGTCAGCAGCTGGATATTGGCTATCGGCCAGATTATAATGGAAAGGACGCTTCACATAAAAAATCTCCAATAGGCTATGTATGTAAGCGCTTAGATTTTGATAATTTTCTGGTAGATGAAATGAAACGCTGTGCCCATATCCGCGTAATGGAAGGAATTTCCATCGACGGGTATACCCTCGAGTCGGATGGTTATTTGGTTAGTGGAACGGATGGATTTCAACTCAAGTGTGATTTGCTTATCGTTGCCAATGGGGCGCATTCTTCATTTACCAAGGATATAGCTAAGATTCGAATGGAGCCAAAGTATTATGCAGCGGGGATAAGGGCTTACTACAAAAATGTAACGGATAACAATGATGATAATTTTATAGAATTACATTTTATTAAAAAAATGTTGCCAGGTTACTTTTGGATTTTCCCGCTTCCGAATGGAGAGGCCAATGTGGGGGTGGGTATGTTGAGTGATGCGGTACGAAAAAAAAAGGTAAACTTAAAAAATGAGTTGCAAGATATAATAGACAATGACCCTATCATCAGCAAACGGTTTAAAAATGCCACCCTTGTTGGCACAGTGGAAGGTTATGGATTGCCGCTGGGAGGTAAGCAACGCTTGATATCAGGCGATCGCCATCTACTTGCCGGCGATGCCGCTTTTTTGATTGATCCATTTACTGGGGAAGGAATTGGAAACGCCTTGTATTCAGGGCGCATGGCAGCAAATCACGCAGCCAAAGCATTGGAGGCAAATGATTTTTCTGCTGCGGCACTGGCCGATTACGATAAAGAAGTGTATAGGGTGATGGGGCCTGAACTTAGCATCAGCCACCGCCTGCAAAAACTGGTAAAATATGCTTGGCTATTTAATTTGCTGGTGAAAATCAGCATCCGCAACAAGCAAGTGAAGGAGTTGCTTTCCTGCATGTTTTACGAAGTGGACCTTCGTAAAAAATTAGCTCGCCCTTCCTTTTATATTAAGTTGCTGTTGAATCGGTAATTTTGCGGATTGAGCTTAATCGCAATTTTTTGACCCAATTTCAACCGGAATAGCATGGAAGCAATTAAAAATATCATTTTCGATCTCGGGGGCGTATTGTTGGATATCGACTACCACAAGACTGCAAAGGCCTTTTCCGACTTAGGGGTTCAGCAGTTTGATGCATTGTATTCACAGGCCAATGCCAATCATTTGTTTGAAGCATTGGAAACAGGCACTATTTCGGAAGATGCCTTTTACCAATCCCTACAGGGCTATTGCCGCCCTGAAACGAGTCGGCAGCAAATGCAATCTGCATGGAATGCCATTTTGCTGAATTTTAGAAAAGAAAGTTTGTCTGAACTGGATCAGTTGAAGAAAAAATATAATGTCTACCTTTTAAGCAATACCAATAGCATTCACCTAACCGCCTTCAATCAGATTTTATTGGAACAAACGGGCAATCCCTCGCTGAACGGGTATTTTATCAAAAGCTATTACTCTCATATCATTCAGATGCGCAAGCCTTATTTGGCCACTTACGAGTGGGTGCTTCAAGATGCCAATATCATTGCAGGCGAAACCCTGTTTATAGATGATTCCATTAATAATATCATAGGAGCTAAGGAAGCCGGGATACAGACTCATTTGTTATTGCCCACCGAAACCATACAGCAATTGCAGTTTTAAAAAACCTGAAGTGATTTATTTCACTTCCTCATAATCTATATAATCATCCTGTTTACTAGAGGGGGGAGGCGTTTTTTGCTTGGCGTTGAATTGGGTGGCTTGTTGTCTTTGCTGCTTCATCTTCTCCTCCATCTGGGCATTCATATCCCCAAACTGCTTTTTTACCTTTTTGGTAGTGTTTGCTACGGGAATAATGAAGTCAAAAACCAATTTGTAGAGCAGATAGAGTATAAAGAGCTCAAATGCAAGTCTGAAAATGTTCATATTGTAAAGGTATAAAACCCGTAAAAATAAATCATCAAAAATTTATGGATAAATGTTAATTTTTTTATCTATTAAATAAGATACATTTTTGGCGTTTAGGATTAATTTCCTATATTTGCAAAGGAAAATGAATCAAAAGAAGGGAACGGCTTACGTTCCCTTCTGCTTTTATTATGAGTCAAGAAATAACATCCATACAGGCAATAGAGGACTTGGTCGGACAAATACTGTCCGAATCAGAAGACGTTTTTCTGGTATCGGTTCGCATTAAGCCTACCAATAATATCAAAGTCTTTTTGGATGCCGATTCGGGATTAAGTATTGATAAATGTGTAAAAGTTAACCGGCAGATGTACCGTACCATTGAAGAGAATGCTTGGTATCCGGATGGCAATTTTTCTTTAGAAGTGTCTAGTGCGGGTATAGAGGAGCCATTGAAAATGCTTCGTCAGTACAAAAAAAATATTGGCAGAAATGTGGAAGTGATTTTGAATGATGACAGTGTGCTCGAGGGTAAACTGATGGAGGCCAATGAAAACTTGGTTCAACTAGAATTTATTGAGGGAAAAAATAAAAAGGCAGTAACGGTTGTAAAGGAGATTCCTTTTGATCAAATCAAACAAACAACCGTTCTGATTGCATTTTAATTAACTAACAAAACTCCCCTGCCGGCGGGGAAACAAAAGTGTGGCTGGTTAGGTCTATGGCACGTATTAATTTGATTGATTCCTTTCAGGAATTTAAAGAGGCAGAAAATATTGATCGCCCAACGCTGATGAAAGTAATGGAGGATGTGTTCAAAACATTGATCCGAAAAAAATATG
>CANIMM010000021.1 GCA_947468255.1 Chitinophagaceae bacterium
GAGCAGATTCTTTGATAAATTTATCCTATCTTGAAAAAGCCTATCAATATGGATTAAGGGTTATTGGACCAGCACATTATAGCACTGGAAGATATGCTTCCGGCACAGGCACAACGGATGGATTTACTTCCATGGGAAAAGATTTACTCAAAGAGATGAGTGCTTTGAATATGATTTTGGATGTTACCCATTTGACCGACAAAGGTTTTTCTGAGGCGATGGATTTGTTTGATGGACACCTATGGGCAAGTCACCACAATTGCCGAAGTTTAGCGCCGAATCAAAGGCAGCTTTCGGATGAACAAATCAAAATTTTAATTGATAGAAAAGCAGTCATTGGCGGCTGTTTTGATGCATGGATGATGAAGCCTGATTTCATAGCAAGAAAAAGTAATCCAGCAGCATTTGGAATAAAGATTGAAACCATCATTGACCATTATGACCATATTTGTCAAATGGCTGGAAACTCACTTCACTGCGCCATTGGAAGTGACTTGGATGGAACCTACGGAACTGAACAATCTCCTATGGACCTAGATACGATTGGTGATTTGCAAAATTTGGAAGGTCTTTTATCCCAAAGAGGATATAATAAAGCCGATATTGAGAATATTTTTCATAAAAATTGGCTGCGATTTTTGAGAAACGCTTGGAATTAATTTTTTAAAAATGTTTTTTAATGAAACCCATTCAATTTTGAAGTCATGTCTAGAATAAATAGTATTTATATTTATTGCTGTCAACTGATAAGTACAATCTATAAATAAATGACAACCATTTTTTTATTCCATTTAAAAAACAACCTATGAAAAAGTATATATATATTTTTGTTGCCATTTTTATTATTTCATTATTTTCTTTTCAGGGCTTTGGCCAACTAAGGTTTAGACAGCAATTAATTGCAGCTGAAAGTGCAGAATCAGTGGGCGTATTTGATGTAAACGGAGATAAAATTGTAGATATCGTATCTGGTAGCTACTGGTATGAAGGGCCGGTATATTTGAAAAGACACTTAATTGGCCAAGTAGAACGGGTAAGTGAATACTTTGATGATTTTTCAACCATTCCACTTGACGTAAATGGAGATGGGAAAATGGATTTTATTACCGGAGGCTGGTTTGGCAAAACGCTGCAATGGAGAGAAAATCCAGGAAATGACCAGGAATGGAAACTCCATAATATTGCTGTTACTGGGAATATTGAATGTACCCAAGCCTGGGATGTAGATGGAGATGGCATGAATGAAATTGTACCCAATACGCCTGGCAATCCATTAATATACTATTCCCTTAAAAGGGATAAAAACAATCCATCTACTGGTGAATTCCTTACAACTAAAGTAGCCGAAAAACAAGGACATGGATTAGGATTTGGTGACATCAATGGTGATGGACGGGGTGATTTTATTGTTTCCAATGGCTGGTTAGAAGCACCTGTTGATAGGAAAAACCAAGCTTGGAAACTACATACTGATTTTACCTTAAATGAAGATGGAAGTGTGCCAATAATCGTTGCAGATGTTAACCTAGATGGATTAAATGACCTAATAGTAGGACATGGACATTCGTATGGGCTTGATTGGTATGAGCAAAAGCAGGTTGGGAAAAATATTAAATTCAGTAAACATGCTATTGATCCTTTTCATTCGCAGTATCATACTATGGAATGGGTAGATATTGACAACGATGGAAAAATGGAGTTGGTTACTGGAAAGCGGTATCGTGCCCATAATGGAAATGATCCTGGGAGCAATGATCCTATGGAACTTTGCTATTTTAAATGGAATGGCGAATCATTTACAAAAAATGTAATTAGCAATGGGGTATTTGGAAAAGGAAAAGGAACTGGATTATTTTTTTCAGTAACGGATTTACACAATACTGGCAGAAAGGATTTGATCCTTGCAGGAAAAGATGGGCTATATGTTTTTTTTAATGATGGACTCTAATTGATCGAAGGCTATCAACGCCATTAATAAATAAAGATTCCCTATTTTTATAATACAAAAGAAACCGAGGGTATTCAATAAAGTAATAGCATTATCATACTGATAGATATGAACCAACAGTACATTCTTAGGGCTGAAAATATATCCAAGTCTTTTCCCGGTGTTAAGGCCCTTGACAATGTACAAATTTCAATTGAGCGAGGAAAGGTACATGCAGTGTTAGGAGAAAATGGTGCCGGCAAATCTACCCTAATGAAAATCTTGATCGGCATGCTCACTCCAGACTCAGGAGAAATCTATTATAAGGGGGAAAGAATAAAGTTTACATCTGTACATGATGCCATTAAAACAGGCCTTTCCATGATTCACCAGGAGTTATTGCCTTTTCCTGAACTCAGCATTGCTGAAAATATTTTTATGGGAAATGAGCCCACTTCAAAATTTCTAGGTTGGATCAATCAAAAGGAAATGAATAAAAGTGCAGCACTGCTCATGAATAAATTAGGGGCAAAAGTTAGCGTTACAAAAGCAATGAAGGAGCTCAGTATAGCTGAAATGCAGATGGCAGAAATTGCAAAGGCAATTTCTAACAAGGCAGAAATTATAATAATGGATGAGCCCACTTCCGCATTGTCAAATAGAGAAGTTGATATTTTGTTTGGGATCATTGAAGAATTAAAACAACAAGGAATCGCAATTATATACATCTCCCACAAATTGGATGAGATTTTAAGAATTTCAGATACAATCACCATTATGAGGGATGGTAAACACATTACCACCTGTGACAAATCTGAATTAGACCATGACCAATTAATTGCTTTGATAGTTGGAAGAGAACTCAGTTCAATTTTTGATAAAAAAGAAATTAATCCGGGAGAGGTTGTTTTGTCTGTGAAAGGATTAACAGGCGCAAAATTTAAAGCAATAAATTTTAATGTAAGAAGTGGAGAGATGGTAGGAATTGCTGGCTTAATGGGTTCAGGCCGAACAGAAATAGTGAATGCTATTTATGGTTTAGAAAAAATATTGAAAGGAGAAATTATTGTAAAAGGAAAAAAGGTAAAAATCCGTTCCCCAAGAGATGCAATTAAAAATAGTATCGGATTAGTAAGTGAAGATCGGAAAAAATTTGGATTGGTACTTACCTCTACAGTAAAACATAATATCACAATTTCAAGTTTGAGAAAATGTTCAAATGGCCCTTTCCTTAATTTAAAAAAGGAAAATCAAATTGTGGATGAACAAATACAAAAACTTAGCATTAAAACATCGTCACCTGATCAAATCGTTAATTTTTTAAGCGGGGGTAATCAGCAGAAAATAGTTATTTCAAAAGTATTATTAAACGATGCAGATATTATCATATTTGATGAACCCACCAGGGGAATTGACATTGGTGCTAAATCAGAGATTTATAGATTAATGACTCAACTTGTAAAAGATGGAAAAGCCATTATATTGATTTCATCTGAACTTACGGAGATCCTTGGAATGAGTGACCGGATTTTGGTGATCCATGAAGGTGCTATAAAAGTTGAACTGAGCAAAGCTGAAGCAACGCAGGAGTTGATTATGAAACATGCTATGGCGTAGTGTAAAAAATGAAAATATATGAATTTTAAAAAATTTACAAGTCCAACTCATTTAATTGAAAACTCACCGGGTATTGCAAAATACTTTAAAAAATATGGGATATTCATAGCCTTATTATTTATATGTATCATCCTGACAATCGCCACGCCAAATTTTTTAACGCTACAGAATATGGTAATGGTATTGCGACAGACTTCTATCAATGGCATTTTAGCTATTGGGGTTACATTTGTAATTATATCCGGGGGCATTGATTTATCGTTAGGATCAGTAGTAGCATTAACCGGTGTTGCAGCTGCAAGCTTTGCCCATCCGGGAACACATGGATTAATAGTTCCTTTATTGGTGGGTATATTAATAGGACTGGGAATAGGAGTTATCAATGGGTTAATCATTACAAAGGGCAAAGTGGCTGCTTTTATAGTAACCTTAGGCATGATGACGATCGCAAGAGGCCTTGCATTAGTAGTGAGCGATGGAAGGCCGGTGTCAAACCTTTCGGATTCTTTTAATTTTATTGGTGGTGGAGCGTTTTTAAATATCCCAATACCCATCTTATTATTCGCGGCCGTTATTATACTATCCTCTATAATATTGAATTACACTAAAACAGGAAGATATATTTATGCCGTTGGGGGCAATGAAAATGCTGCAAAAGCTTCGGGCATTAACGTTCATTCAATCAAAATGTTTACCTACATCATGTGCAGTGGCTTGGCTGGTTTAGCAGGAATTGTACTAGCCTCCAGAATAACTACCGGACAACCCAATGCTGGTGTTGCTTATGAACTAGATGCAATAGCAGCGGTTGTTATTGGTGGAACAAGCCTTTCTGGAGGAGCAGGAAAAATTATCGGAACCGTGGTGGGGGCTCTAATAATTGGAGTAATCAATAACGGATTGGATTTACTAAACATCACCTCCTATTCCCAACAAATTATAAAAGGGTTAATTATTATCGGTGCCGTACTGCTTGATAGAAAAAATTAATTGCAAACAAAAAAGAAAAAAGATATGAAAAAAATACAACTTGCTTCTTTACTAATAATTTTTGTAGCATGGGCTTTATCAGGTTGCAATCGAAATCAAAAAAAAGAAATAGTGATTGGTGTTAGTATGTTGAGCTTACAATCCGAATTTGTTGTGAACGTAAAAGATGCAATGGAAGCTAGAGCGAAAGAAAAAAATATAAAATTAATTATTACGGATGCCCAACTTACAGCTGAAAAACAGGTTCAACAAGTTGAAACTTTTATATCACAAAAAGTGGATGCCATCATTCTAAATCCATGTGAAGTAGAAGCAAGCTCACCGGCTGTTGACAAGGCAAAAGCTGCAGGTATACCAATAGTGAATGTTAATTCTGAAACCAAGTCTACCCCGAATGCTTTTGTGGGATCAAGGGATGAGGAAGCTGGTGAGATAGCTATGGAACAACTTGCCAAATTAATTAATTACAGTGGCAACGTCGTAATAATGGATGGCAATATGGGTCAGGCAGCGCAAATAAAAAGAAGTGTAGGCGCTATGAATGTGGTAGCAAAATACCCTAATTTAAAAATTATTGCAGAGCAAACAGCTCAATGGGACAGAGCCAAAGCAATGACCTTAATGGAAAACTGGATCCAATCCTATGGAAGTAAAATCAATGCTGTGTTTGCACAAAATGACGAAATGGGAATGGGAGCTTTACAAGCGCTAGAACAGGTAAAACTGAAGTCGAAAGTTGTATTAGTAAGTGTTGATGCGATTGCTGATGCACTCCAGGCTGTCAAAGCTGGCAGATTAAATGCTACGGTTTACCAGGATGCAAAGGGGCAGGGAGCAGGCGCAATTGATATTGCCCTTAAACTGATTAAAAAAGAACTGACAGATAAAAAAGAAGTACTTATTCCTTTTAAATTAGTGACAATAGAAAATGTAAACGATTTTTTGAAAAAATAATTGACCCGTATTTACAAATGATTATTGTAAATAGCCAACCGGTGTAAATTTAAATACCATGTACAATTTATTGCGTTTATCTATTTTATTTACTTGCTCCTTTATTGTTTGCAAAAATGGAAATGGGCAAGGAAATTTAAATACTAATATTTCTCATCGGCCCAATATTATTTTTATTTTAACGGATGATCAAAGATGGGATGCATTGGGCGTGATGGGGAATTCAATATTAAAGACACCCCATTTGGATAAAATAGCAAATCAAGGTATTCTTTTTAAAAATGCCTACGTAACCACTTCCATTTGCTGTGTAAGCCGAGCCAGCATTCTTTCGGGAAAATATGAATACAGCCATGACATTCATGATTTTTCTACCGATATGAGCAAAGAAACAGTGGATCAAACTTTTCCCCATCTATTGAAAGAAGCTGGGTATTATGCTGGATTTATTGGAAAGTATGGAATTGGCACTCGTCCCCCATCTACTGATTATAATTTTTGGTTTAATACAGAAGAGGGTGGCAAGATGCAACCAGATTATATGCAAACTTACTCCAATGGAAGGCGCCTACATGATACGGATACCATTGATAATGCGATTCAAACATTTTTGAATGGAGTGGGAACAAAATCGCCATTTTATTTATCCATCAGTTTCAAGGCACCTCATGAACAGGATGGCAACCCTCCAACCTACTTTACTCAGCCAGGTTACGAAAAAATGTATAGCGATGTACAAATCCCTTATCCGATAACAGCAAATGATTCTTATTGGAATTCATTTCCCGACTTTTTTAGGACCGACAAAAATTTTGGAAGACAAAGATGGAAAGGACTTTTTGGAAGTCCGGAACTTTTTCAAGAAAATATGAAAAATTATTACCGTTTAATTACCGGTGTTGACGCAGTGATTGGCAAGCTGATGAATAAACTAGAAGCACTACAAATTGCTGATAATACCATTATTGTTTTTATGGGCGATAATGGGATGAGCTTAGGAGAAAAAGGCATTGAGGGGAAATGGTATGGGCAAGAAGAATCGATTCGCGTACCATTGATTATTAAAGACCCAAGATCAGCAGATAAGATTAAACAATATAAAGCCGGACAAATGGCATTGAACATTGATATTGCACCCACTATTTTATCAATGGCGGGGCTGCCCGTCCCAACTCAAATGCAGGGCATGAATCTTATGGATGTTGTATCAGGCAAAACAGCTGAACGAACTGACTTTTTTTACCAACATTATTTTTTGGGTAGCCCCAATATTCCAAAAGTGGAAGGAGTTGTAACGAAAGATATTAAGTATATGAAGTTTATCGAGCATGATTATGAAGAGCTGTATGATATCCTTCATGATCCCCATGAAATCGATAACCTGGTTAATAATCCAAATTACAAAAACCAGTTAAAAGAAATGCGCAAAAAATATTTAAAATTGAATAAAAAGTATGCACCCCCTATCCAAACTATAAGTCAACAAAAGTACTAGCCCTATTTCAATAGTATTCAAAAAAATATGATTACTGCAAATGGCAAGGTGATTAAAAAATCAGCTTGCCATTTTAATTAATTGATGCTTCAATGGTATCTCCTGGTTTTATTTGAACATGCAGAAAACTGATTTTTGCACCATTCAATAATTTATTTTGAGCCTTTTTGGGCAATCCATTCACCTTAATTACATCGTAATTGCCATAAAAACGAACTTCCCAAGTAAAGCTGCTATGGCCTGATTGATAAATCAAAACGGATTTTTTACTTGCAGTATGGCTGAGTGCGAAAAGGGCATTGCCAATATTTATGTTTTTCACCATCAAATCGGGTATCGCCTCTGGCAAACGAGCAATGCTAGCCAATTTTCTTTCAGGAGCATTTGGTTCAACCCCCATCAAACCCTCCACCATATTGCTCAACAGCACAAATGATATTTCGGGATAATTGCCATCGCCGGTTGTTTTGCTTACAGGGAATTGGATGTCGATATTATTGATAATATCTTCCATCCATTTCCACCCCTGCTTAATTCGGTTGTTTATAAAAAAGGTTTCGGGAAGGTATGACCGAGCTTCGATATTGGAAGGCTTCCCTGTTTTAGAACTGGCAGATGCATCTACAAAGTCGATATAATTTTCGGTCCTTTCCGAAGGGGCTGCAATCCCTTTCATCAACATAAACCATGAATTTTCTTTTCCCCAGTTGGTGAGTGCTTCACCCTTCAAATTATAGCCTCGAACTAAGTTTTTCCCATCTGTTTTTACCGCCCATTTTGTATTGAAATAGGTTTTAAGATTATCCGCTTTGCTTTTGTATTTTGCGAACAGTGCTTTATTTCCACGAGCTTTTGCCATCATCGCAAAAGCGTCAAAAGCACGGTACTGACAGGCAATCCCATCCCCTGCCTCTACAAGCGGAATACCCCTCTCTTCATTGAATGTGGCTGCCCCTTTGAAAATATCACCCGACCCAT
Source organism: Chitinophagaceae bacterium (assembly GCA_947468255.1). Lineage (GTDB taxonomy): Bacteria > Bacteroidota > Bacteroidia > Chitinophagales > Chitinophagaceae > Ferruginibacter. The sequence continues at coordinate 7,962 of CANIMM010000021.1, forward strand.
CGCCCTCGGCCACACCATTGGGTATACGGGTATCATGCAGGGTGATAAAATCATCAACGATTCTTTCATAATAATTCCAAAGTGCGCTGTCTTTAATATAGTTCTTGTTGCCTGTCCAAAGGTAAAGCTGGTATGCTTTATCGACCAGCTCAAAAGCAGCTGGCACCTCACGTACAAAATCAAAATCGCTACGGTGGTCGAGCTTGAAAGGGGTTCCATCAAAATTCAAAGCCCACAAAGGGTACCACTTGCGCTCAGCAGTTGAAGTTTTGGCAAATTCGCGCAACATGGTAAAATTCTCCAGCTGCAGGTTCAATAAATGGCCGCCAGCAAACTGGTGGCAAATATCACGCGAGTAGAATGCAGTTCGCGTATTGTAACCGCCCCAGTAACAGGGGATATAAGCCACATTGCCCGAGCCTTTCCCCCTTTCCCAACGATCTACAACACCTGACTTACCAGTCTGCACATGCGATAAAGCCATTTCAACCGCCCAGTTAAAAGCTTGTTCGAGTTTTTTATTGGAGGTTTGAACCTCAATGATGGCTGTATCAAGATGACCAGCATATAAATCCACTTGAGTGAAAAATAGCAGGATAAAAAGAATACATCTATTCATATATTTTGTGTTTGGGGTAAATTCAATTTACTTATTCAGCATCAATAAAACTGGCGGGTCGGTGAGATAGTTTGCCAAAGCAATTACTATAAAAATTTCTCTATCCTTTACTTCAATAGTTACAATAATGCGCTGTTAATCTCTTTGATGAATTTGAGATAAAAAAAACAATTCTTATTTAGTACAATCTGTATAGATATCATTTTTCTTTACAAATATTATTTACAGTATTTTTTTATATAATCATCCACTCCTGGGTATCCCTTTTTCTTAGCTGAAAACAATGCGGTACATGCTTGCTTATTTTGTCCTAAAGAAATAAGTGACATTGCCATGTAAAACTCAGATTTTCCGGTATTTGCATTTGGGTATTGAATTACCTTTTCAAAATATGGGAGGGATTTGGCATAATTTTTATTCATATAATAACAAATACCCGTGTTTTCATAATGGGTATAGTTATTAGGGTCAAGCTGAGCGGCTTGAATATATATCTCTGCCGCTTTTAAATATTGCTGCTTCACAAAAGCGGCTAAGCCATTTTTAGTAAAGTCATTAACCATACCAGCCCCTTGAGCAATTGTGCCCCCCTTGTAGAAAAAATTATTTACATTTTCCAATATAGTACTGTCATTTGGATATTTCACCTTGCTAGAATCCAATAAATCCACCATAGCCTTATCAGCATAGCCTTTTACTTCATACATCGCAAGTAAATATTTTGCATCTGCCTGGGCACCAGGCCTATATTTTGAATATAGTTGATATGCTTTTTTAACCTCATTCGAATCTTTGTTTTTAGCAGCACTAAACATCATGTTATTATAATAGCTCGTTGCTCTAGGCCAATTATAAAAGGCCTTTTTTGCAAAAAATGCAACACTATCAAATTTTTGTTTATCGACATATACAGCAGTTCTTATAAAATCATTATAGTACAAATAAGGATTGTCATTTTCACTTTCTTTTAATAACCTGAGTGCTTCATCATAATGTTTATCTCTAAACTCATATCTAGCAATTAGCCCTTTAATTGGAAGCGCTGAAGTAGATAAATTAGGTATTGCAGGAAAGCCATTTTTAACTTCGTCCAATGCCATTTTAGGATCTGCGTCAATTTCACCCATGACATACTTTTGAATTTTTAAAGATTTAAAAGTTTGCTGGGCTATATAAATAGATGGAATTAACAATGTAAGTGAAAGGATAAAAAACAAGTAAGGTATGGATTTGTTAAATTGATTATAATCAGTCGCTGAGTTCCTAATATGGCTAATTGGTAAAAAAACCAATGCCGCTGAAATTACCAACATTATTTGCATGGCAGGACGTTCGGCAGGAAAATTTAATAAGGCATCCACTGCATAGCAAGTGACTGCCATAAGGGATATGGTTGCAGGTAACCAAAATGATTTCAATTCTTTGTTGCGCCAAATTTTAATAGTAAATATGGGCACCATTAAAAACATAAGTCCAAAAGCAATGCCGCCAAAAACCCCTAAATCAGCAAACATTTCAATAAAATCATTGTGACAATGATAAGGTACATATAAGTCATTGGTATATTCTTTCTCATACGGAATAGAAGCTAATTTCCAATTGCCATAACCAGCACCTTTGAAAGGATGTTTAGTAGCATAATCAATAGCGCCTTTCCAAAGATGGATTCTACTGCCTTGTTCACTTTGTACATTGATATCACCCAGTCTTTTAGTAACCGTACCATAACCCCCTTGATAATCTTGCAATTCAACGGCATTGGATAAAATTATGTTGGCAACCATAAAACCAATTATTATGGGACCCATAAAAAAAGACAACTGAAGTAGGCCCTTTTTGATATTGCTTTTGCCAATAAATAGGATGGTAGTAATTGAATAAATTAAAAAAATAATACCCAAACCAACAAAAGTTGATCTAGTATTCATAATAAACAAAGCCACCATACCAATCACCAATATAACTAAGCCAATTATTTTGACAAATGACTTGTGATTGATAACAATCCATAAAACAAAAGGAAATTTAATTAGTAAGCTTGCCGCCATTACATTTTTGTTGCCATGATTTCCAGTTAAACTAACAATAGTGGCATCAAGATTTTTTTCTACGATATTACTTGAAAAGCCATTTAAAATATATACGGAATCCCAGAGCAATGTAAAGGCAATTGAAAAAGAAATTATATTGAGTATATAATTCAAATCTTTTTTGTAGCATAAAATTGAGATTTGAATAAATGCTAAATAAGTAGAGAATAACCTTACCAGCGTAACCAAGGTTTCAGTTGGGTTAATTGCATAAAAATAGGATGCGATTGCCCAAATGACTAGGAATGAATATACAATTGAAAACTTAAGCTTAACGACTTCAATTATTGCAACTTTATACATTTCTTTATTTAAAAAGATGTACAACAAAACTAACATATCAACTATGCAAACATAGAGCCATTGTGCACCCATAACATCGGCCCCGCCAAAATCTGAAATGAAATGCACCGCTAAAAAAAGGATTGAAACCAACGCACCGATTAACCCTTTATTATCTTTTATACCCATTTGAAAAAGTTTTGATGTAGGTAGTAAAATCTACTATTTGCTTACGATTTGCTAATGTATGGCTATTTGCCTTAACAATAACAAGATTGATATTGATTGAGAGCAATCAAAGTTCCCCTTTTTTCAACGCCTCCACAGCATAGTTCGCAGCCCTCGCTGTAATGGCCATAAATGTAAGGGAAGGATTTTGAGTACTTGTACTTGCCATACAAGCCCCATCTGTGACAAAAACATTTTTGCAATGATGCAGCTGATTCCAATTATTTAACAAGGATGTTTTGGAATCATTTCCCATCCGAACCCCTCCCATTTCATGAATATCTAATCCGGGCGACTGCTTCGTATCCCATGAATGGATATTTTTACATCCTGCAGCATCCAATAATTCGCTTCCCACCTGCAAAAAATCCTTTAGCATTCTTTCATCATTTTCATCATATGCAATGGATGTAATTAATTGCGGAATCCCCCACTCATCCTTTAGATCCGGACTTAATCTTACGTGATTGGATTCCTTGGGAATAGTTTCACCCTGCATCATCATAGACACATGCCAACCGCCGAGTTCAGTGCTTTGTTCTTTAAATTCGGCACCAATTCCTTCTGCTGAAGCCCTAGATCTACCTGCTCCAAAAAATACCATATACCCTCTTAGAAAATCAGTTTCTTGTTTATGCACGTTTCTAAAATTGGGCATCATGGGTTGGGTTGGTCGACGGCCATAATAATATTTATCTAAATTTCCATCAATAGACGCAGATAAATTTCCTCGATAGTTTTGAAAGGCTATATATTTTCCTAATAAACCACTGTCATTCCCTAACCCATTTGGGAAACGTTTAGAAGTGGAATTTAATAATATCAAATTGGTATTTAAAGTTGCCGCATTTACAAAAATGATTCTAGCAAAATATTCAGTCGCTTTTTTTGTGATGCGATCAATTACTCGAACACCCTTGGCTTTTTGAGTTGTTTCATCATAAATTATAGAGTGTACAACGGCATTGGCTTGCAGGGTTAGATTGCCGGTTTTTTGCGCCCATGGAATGGTAGATGCATTAGAACTAAAATAACCGCCAAAAGGACATCCTCTTTCACACAAAGAACGTGCTTGACATGGTTGTCTTCCTTGTTCTATATGTATGGGCTGAGGTTCGGTTAAATGCGCACACCTACCTTGCACCACATGGCGATCGGTAAATTTTTTCATGATATTGGTTTGCATTTCCTTTTCTACACTATTCATTTGCCAGGCAGGTAAAAAAGAGCCATCCGGCAATGTGTCTAGTTTGTCATAATTACCACTTATACCAGCAAAGCGTTCTACATGAGTATACCATGGCTCAATATCTTTATATCGTATGGGCCAATCTCCAAAACCATCTCGAGCGGGTCCTTCAAAATCATATTTACTCCATCTTTGCGTTTGCCTTGCCCACAATAAAGATTTTCCACCTACCTGATAGCCTCTAATCCAATCATACGGCTTTTCCTGTATATATGGATGCTCAGTATCTTTCACAAAAAAATGTTCGGATGTCTCATTGTAAGCATAACATCTACTCACCACAGGATTATCCTTGGTTAAAGCAGTTGTTTTTTTACCGCGATGCGGAAAATCCCATGGGTTTTTTGTGGCAGTAGGATAATCTTTGAGATGCACCACATCGCGGCCTCTTTCTAACACCAACGTTTTTAACCCTTTTTCACACAATTCTTTTGCGGCCCATCCACCACTAATTCCAGAACCAATTACAATAGCGTCATACGTATTATTATTAGACATGATTTTAAAAATTAAACTGTTATGAAAATTAGTATGGATGATTTTTAAAGAAATAGGTTAAGCATTTCAAATTTACAAATACATTCTACTACTAATTTGTTAGCCCACCTATTTATTTTGTCAAATGTTAACTGTATCGATTTTGGTTGATTCAAATGTATTTATTAGTTTTCGGAAAACAGCATTTTTTGAAGACTGACAGTTTAAATTTTATAATTTTTTACCCTATAAAACTAAAAACATAGCTATAAATATAGTTTACTAATACCAGAAAACCAGCTGGTTTGTTTTGACCGTATTCATTTTACTACCAAATGAAAGTAAAGTGGTAGAACTTGCATCCCTAGTTTAAAACCTAGTGTTTTAGAATGTAGCTAACAATAGCTTTTTGGTAGAACCTGGAATTTTTAAGCTTATGGTTGGAAGTTCTTCCGAGGAGATTCGTTCAATGGAGAAAATATCAATTAAGTAAACATTATCTTATAAATTAAATTAATATAAAGTTAAAAAATGCTTGTTACTGAATAGTTCGCTATGAGAATTTATATAAAGAAAATTGGACTTGCTAAAACTAGTCAGGCAACATTACAGGAATAGCTGCTAAGATGGATATTGGATTAGCAGGAGGAGCAAATGATCAGAAAGTTTCAATAGTGACGTTTGAAGATTTTCAGATATCAGTTGAGAAAAAATAAAGTTGAAAGCTTCAAAACCTAAATAACTTAAAGCCCATTATTCAAAAACTGTGCATACCATTTCCCTGAATCCTTTACAATTCTTTGTTGAGTTTTAAAATCGATGTGCACCAGCCCAAATTTGGGAGTAAAGCCCTCTGCCCATTCAAAATTATCCATGAGTGTCCATACAAAATACCCATTCACTTTTACCCCATCCATTTTGGCGCGTAATACTTGCGCTATATGATCTTGCAGGTATTTAATCCGATCAATATCTTCAATCCTTCCATCCTGCAACTTGTCTTTATAGGCAGCCCCATTTTCTGTAACAATAATTTCCTTTATTGCAGGATAACTATTGAATCTATGTAAGGCTTCGTACATACTGGGAGGATACACTTCCCAATCCATTTGAGTATACTGCACATTTCTTTTACTGGCCTTAATGATTTTTGCATTAACAAAAGGCACCAGCGGAGAATATTGAATTAACTCCCTTGTATAAATTTGCAGACCAATAAAATCCATGTCAAATGAAAGGTTTGCTTCGTCATCTGACTTCATAAAACGCTCTATTCGTTTCAAAATCGCAAGATCTTTTGTAGGATACCCCATTCCTAGCAATGGCTCTATGAACATTCGGTTGAGCAGCACATCCACCTTGGCTGTAGCCCTAATATCTCTTGCCAGTGTTGGCCTGTAGGGCTCAACATGTGAATAAGAAAAAGTAGTGCCTATTTTTGAATCAGGGCATTGGGCCCTAATTATTCTACCACCCTCGGCCTGGCATAAAGCTGCATGATGTGCTGCAGCCAAAAAACTACTTAAGCCCTTTTTTCCAGGAGCATGAACACCTAAAAAATAACCTGCCCCAGTAAATACCATTGGCTCATTTAACACCATCCAATGCTTTACCCTGTCGCCAAAATTTTTAATACAACAATCAACAAAATAACTAAACCACTGAACAATTGATCGATTCACCCATCCCCCTTTTTGATGTAAAGCCTCCGGTAAATCCCAATGATATAAAGTTACCCAAGGCCTAACACCCGCCTCGAGACAACAATCGATTAACCGATTATAAAAATCAATCCCTTTATTATTTACAGTACCTAAGCCCTCGGGTAAAATACGACTCCAGGAAATTGAAAATCGATAGACAGGAATATTTAGTTGACGAATTAATGCAATATCTGCTTCAAATTTTCCATAAAAATCACAGGCTTCATTACCGTTTTCGCCCAGTAGAATATTTCGCCTTTTTTGAGAAAAAGTATCCCATATTGAAGCCCCCTTTCCATCAACATTATGGGCCCCTTCTATTTGATAAGCTGCAGTAGAAACACCCCAATTAAAATCCGCTCCAAAATCATTTTTGGTAAAACTCATTCTAGTTAATCTGCAAGTTGAAGTAATATTTTTCCTAGACTTTTATTTTTCAGTTTTTTTACTGAGTAAATTGACTCTCCCAATACCGCCTTTTTATTTAATTCCGCCGAACCATGTTTTTTTAAAACCATATTGATGATTTTTTCTGTATCGTCTGGATAATCAACTGGTATAAATTGATCAGCGTCTAACCAAGTCTGGATAGTTGCAATATGCTTTTGCTTTAAACTTTTTATCACTGGTACACCCATTTTTTTTAATGCAGCAGCATTACATTGCTGTTCATACTGCCCTTTCATAGGAATCACCAACAACTTCTTTTTTAAATACAAAGCCTCTGCGGGGGTCTCAAAACCTGCACCACATAAAATCCCTTTACAATTTACCAAACGCTCAATAAAATCATCGTTATTGATGGGTCGGATATGAATATTTTTTTCTTGGTATTCTTTTGTAGAATGTTTACTAAAGACCTCCCACTGAACATTTTTTAATGTCGATAATACCTTTATAATCCGCTCGTCACTATACGCAGGTAAATAAACGGTATAATATTGTTTAGTTTCAGAAATGGCATTTCTTATTTGGTCGCGAATGACAGGAGTGAAAATATTGGTGTCAAATTTATCGAAATGAAAACCATACGTATCCGTAACCGGTGCATAGTTATTCAACACCGCTTTTCCGATAGGATCAGTTTTTTTTGGCTTCGGAGATTTTTTATTGATCACTGCACTCTGGTGACTAAGGCCAATACAAGCCTTGTGTTTCATCTTGCATGCCCAGGCACTAACAGGCTCAAAATCATTTATTACCAAATCATATTCTTCTACCGGAAGACTATTGATTTCTTTAAACAGTTGCTTTAAGTTGCTTTTTTTATAAGTAGCCATCAGGTCGATGCCCCCTTTTTTTCCAAAAATAAAACTAAGGCCCTTAAAAGCGTATTTGACCGGATAAGGCAAAGACACATCCGCTTGAATCCCACTTACCAAAATATCCACCTCACACTTTTTCTGTAGGATTGGAATAATATCCCTTGCCCTACTTAAATGTCCGTTCCCCGTTCCCTGTATAGCGTATAATATTTTCATTTTTGACGCATTGAATTAAATTCTTCCACTAAATTTTCGAATAGCTCCGTATCATTAAAATCATCTTCCTCAGGTACAGAAGCCCCTTGGTGGTCTACCTCATTTTCATTAAATCGATAAATACTCCATTCATTATTAACGTACTCCAGAGATGTTAAATTCTCAATCCAATCACCACTATTGAGGTACATCGTTTTACCGTGTTGGTTACTAATTTCCCTCATTTCAGGCTGATGAATGTGACCACACACAACATATTCATATTCATTACCAATAGCAATATCAGCAGCAGTTTGCTCAAAATTGTTTATAAATTTCACCGCTGTTTTAACACTATTCTTTATTTTCTTTGAAAGGGATAATTTTCCCTTTTTAAATACCTTTTCAGATATAAAATTTACAAGTCGGTTAATCAATATTAATGTATCATAGCCCATAGCACCCATTTTTGCCAACCACTTACTGTGTTGCATGGTTACATCAAATACATCCCCATGAAAAAACCATGCTTTCTTTCTATTGTCCAATTGCAGTATTACTTTGTTTACAATTTGTAAGGACCCCATTTTAAACCCAACAAATTTTCGAAGCATTTCATCATGGTTACCGGTGATATAATAGATCTTAACACCCTTACTCATCCAATGCATAATTTGCTTGATAACTTTCATATGAGCCTTTGGCCAATATCTTTTGCTAAACTGCCATATATCAATGATATCACCATTGAGTATTACAATTTTAGGCTTTACTGTTTTGAGGTAATGAAGCAGCTCCGTAGCATGGCAACCATAAGTGCCGAGATGCACGTCGGAAAGAACCAATATATCTAACTTTCTTTTCTTTACTTTATCCATTAACGGATTTTGTAAATTTTAAACGCTTGGTAAAACGCAGTAAAAAGGGTTACAAATATGGCAGCCAAAATTTTTTGTAATAAAAACCGTACATTTTCCATATAGAAAAAATTAATATGACTTTATGCAAAATAAACGAGTCAATGTAAACAAATGTTTAAGCCAATGTTACCGCAAGGTTAACATTGGCCAATTCACTAAAGTAATTATACTATATTAAAATAATTTATATCTAATTCAAGTTTTAAATTGCATTTAGAAAGATCAAGAAAAACATATCTTTAAACCAAGTTGTACGAAATATGAAATAGCTGCAAATGAACTTACTCACCTTTAAAAAAATCATGAAAAAAATTATACAAAAAGCCCTGCTTATTGGCATCTTAATAAGCCAGTTATCCTTTAAAGTGAATACAGATAAAAAAGAATACAAAGCGGATATCATTGTATATGGGGGTAGTTCAGCAGCTGTTATCGCTGCTGTGCAAGCTAAAAAATTAGGCAAAACTGTTATAATAGTTTCTCCCACAAAGCATTTGGGAGGATTATCCTCAGGAGGATTGGGCTTTACTGATATTGGTAATAAATCAGTCATCGGAGGAATGGCAAGAGATTTTTATCACCGGATTTTTTTGCATTATCAGAATGACAGCTCCTGGATATGGCAGAAAAAGGAGCAATATGGAAATAAGGGACAAGGTGCTCCTGCGATAGACGGCAATGCTAGAACTATGTGGATATTTGAACCGCATGCAGCAGAAGCGATTTTTAAGGACTATGTTAAAGAAAATGACATTGCAGTTTTTAATGAAGAATGGATAGAGCGTGAAAATGGAATTAAAATGAAAGCTGGTAAAATAGTTTCCATTCGTACACTAAGCGGAAAAATTTTCAATGGAAAAATGTTTATTGACGCCACCTATGAAGGTGATTTGATGGCTGCCGCAAAAGTGAACTACCATGTTGGCAGGGAATCTAATAGTATGTATCAAGAACAGTGGAATGGAGTACAGACAGGCGTATTTCAGCATGCACATTATTTTAAATCTACCATTGACCCGTTCAAAATACCAGGCAAAGCTTCTAGCGGACTCCTGCCATTAATCTCATCTGACAAGGTTGAGACAAATGGCTCAGGAGATAAAAAAGTACAAGCCTATTGCTTTCGTATGTGCTTGACAACAAACCCCAACAATAGCATTGCTTTTTCTAAACCAGCAGGGTATGATCCTTCCCGGTATGAACTACTTATTAGGGTGTTTAATTCGGGATGGCGCGAATTATTTAATAAATTCGATCCAATTCCTAACCAGAAAACAGATGTCAATAATCATGGCCCCTTTAGTACGGATTATATTGGAATGAGTTATGATTATCCGGATGCTTCTTACGAAAGAAGGAAAGAAATCATTCAAGAGCATGAAACGTATCAAAAAGGATTACTCTATTTCATTGCTACAGATCCTAGGATACCTGCTGATGTTCAAAAAGAATTTAACACTTGGGGACTAGCCAAGGATGAGTTCGCAGATAACGGAAATTGGCCCAATCAAATTTATGTGCGGGAAGCCCGAAGGATGATCAGTGATTTTGTAATGACAGAGAATGAAATTATGTCTAGAAAAACCGTACCAGCATCTATTGGTATGGGTTCTTATAGTTTAGATTCCCACAATATTCAGCGGATTGTGATGCCCGATGGTTCTGTACAAAATGAAGGAGACATTGGGGTTGGCGCGCCCAAACCATACGAAATAGGGTACGGTGCAATTATCCCAAAAGAATCTCAATGTAAAAACCTGCTTGTACCGATCTGTGTGTCTAGTTCACATATTGCATTTGGTTCCATTAGGATGGAGCCAGTATTTATGATTTTAGGCGAGTCGGCTGCTACCGCTGCCTCGATTGCCATTGATGATCAGGTGAGCGTTCAAAAGGTAAACTATGCAAAACTCAAAAAGAAATTACTAAATCAAAATCAAGTGCTCTCATATAAAAAATAAGGTTTGACAAAGATGGATGGCATTTATTGTTTGGAACTATGTATTACACTCTATGGATGCAAATATTTTCGTTTTGAATTCATCAATAAATAGATTCACTAACAATTCAATGAATGGCCAGTCGAGACCGGATTCAGGGAGTCGCGCTTACTGATTGGATGGTTAAGCGATAGAACTAGTCCTGTTTATTTGATTTTAATTCTCCATCCAAAATAAAACATTCTTCCAGTAGTTGGCCCCCAAAGCATTGACGCATCAAAATATGGACTAAATGGTGTGTTAGCTGCTAAAATGCTATTTTGTTGAAAGAAGTTAGTTATGTTTTCTGCCCCCACATAAATGTCCATTGGAAATTGTTTGCTAAACGTTTTACTCACTTGTACATTCATTAATACAAAACTGGGTGAGTAAGTTGAAAGCTGATACATTGAAGGATTATCTGCAGTATTGGTTATTCGCTTTTTACCATTGTAAGTAATAGTATAATTCAATTTCCAGGTATTGGAAGTTGCATAATCAATACTCAAAAATGCCCTGTTTTTTGCTATCAAAGGACGCTCCATTAACTTGCCATTATAAGTTTGTCTAACATCAAAATATCGATAAGCCAATCTTAGATCTAATTTTTTAAGCGGCGTTAGGTTTAATTCTGCTTGAAAACTATTGGAATAAGATTTGCCACTTAAATTATAAAATTGAACCAATCTTGTATTTTCCAAATCAACTACTACTTGGTTGTTGAAATCATTTCTATAATAATCGATTCCGAAAGTTGCACTGTTACCTAAAAAATTAATTTTTTGATCCACACTGATTCCTTTGTTCCAAGCAATTTCTGGATTTAATCCATAAGCCACGCCAGCAACTCTTGAATCGATGGTAACTTGTCTTGCACTTACCAAAACACTATTGTTTTCTGCAAATATATTAGCGGTTCTTTGCCCTCTTCCTGCGCTCAATCTTATAGTGCTTCCTTTGAAAGGCTCATACCGCATATTTAAACGAGGGGTTACAAATGCACCATACAGATTATTATCATCAGCCCTTACCCCTGCTACCATACTCCACTGGTCATTGGGTGTATAGGTGTATTCAAAAAAAGTACCTGGCACTATCTCTTTTCGGGAATAGTTGTTGAGCTTAAAATCTTCATTGTACTTATCATATTGAAAGCTTACACCCGTCCTAAACTTATGGATAGTGGAACGAATGATAGATTGGTAAATGAAGTTGCTATAAAAACTTTGTTGCTGTGCATTATAATTCGTTAAGCCGAAATAGGAATTTTGCTGATGATCAATCCCATCCATTTGCAATCCAATACTCTTATACTTTTGTTGAGGAAACACATACCCCATTTTCCCAAACAACTCATATCTTTCTGTATTGATTGAAAGCCCATAATGATTTTCTGTATTTTTATCCGTGTTTGGATCAAAATTGATTTCGCCCCCTAATTTTTGATCATTCAAAACTTTAATTCCAAACTGAGCCAATACCCCTTTATTGTTATCATATTTATAGCGGTTCACTAAACTCAACTCATTGCCTGTGGGTAAATCTTTAAAACCATCTTTATTCATATCAACGGCTTTGCTTAAAAAATTATCGTGAAGCAGTAAAGCAGTTGACCAGTTTGTATTTAGCTTCGTAGCTAGGTTTATATTTAAATCAGTTTTACCGAAGCCATTTACATAAATATTTCCCAATAATTTTTCGGCGGACTCCGGTTTTTTTAATTCAACATTAATTTGACCGGCAATGCTTTCAAATCCATTTGCTACCGAACCTACTCCTTTGGTAAGTTGTATACTTTCAATCCATGGACCAGCAATGGAATTCAATCCCAATGGGGTTGCTAAACCTCTTGGCCCTGGAAGGTTTTCTACCGTAAGCTGTGTGTAATTACCACTCAATCCTAATAATTGAATTTGCTTTGAACCAGTTACCGCATCGTTATAAGAAACATCCACTGATGGATTGGTTTCAAAACTTTCACTCAAATTGCAACAAGCGGCTTTTAACAATTCCGTACCTGTCATAATTTGTGTTCTTATTGGATTCAAATTAGGAATATAGCTGGTCATTTTACGACTAAAAATAGTGACTTCGTTTAACTGTCCTTTTGTAGCTAAAATAATTTTTAAATCGTTCGCATTTATAATGGAAATGGTATCCCCTTTATAGCCAGCATAACTAACCACCAATCGTCTACTAGCGGTATTGGTAGTAATTGCGAACACACCTAAACTATCTGTAATCACCCCTTCACTCGTACCCAACCAATATACAGTTGCATTTGCCAACGGCTCAAATTTACCTTTCGCATTATCTTGTAAAACCACTCCCTTAATCGTAGCAATCGTAACTGCGGTAAGATTTTCCTCCGGTTCCATTTCGCGATAATGGCAACATTCGGGCAATTGCTTGTAAATGATATCTTTTGCTTTTTTACCAACTAGATCATGCCCTAACCCTACTATTTTATTTTGAATTTTGTCTATCGAGATTTGGCTTGTATCATATTCAAGCGTCAATATTTTTGTATCCACATCCCAAATGGCTATTTTAACTCCCTTTATTTTGAGGGCCGATTCAATTCTAGTTTTACATTGTTCACATGCTCCAAACACTTTAAAGCTAGTGGAAACAACAGCTCCATTTTTTGCATCTTGTGCAAAACTTACTACATTGACAAATGCCAAACATAATAACAATAAATAATTATGCAATTTCATTTTTAATTCTTTAATCGATTATTAAATAGATACACTATTAAATATCGACTAGCATCAAATTAAAAAAATAGAATAAAAAGCCTGTAAATCC
>CANIMM010000022.1 GCA_947468255.1 Chitinophagaceae bacterium
AATCTTTATTGCTTCTAATGGAAATGATCAGGCGATAGGATCATTCCAACAGCCTGTGGCAACCGTTCAACAGGCCATTTTGCTGGCAATTCAAACGAATGTTGGTAAGGTGGAGTTGTTGTTCCGCAAAGGGGTTTATTATCTTGATTCAATGATTTTATTGAGCGCTGCCAGTCTGAAGGGGAAGACGGTGCTTTTATCTGCTTTTAATAATGAAGCCGTAATTATCAGTGGAGCTAAAAAAGTTACCGTTAGTTGGAAGAAGTATAATAGCAATATTTACGTAGCAACTGTTGCCCTAGATTTTATACCTGATGCCATGTTTGTGAATGGAAAGCAGATGGTAATGGCTCGATATCCAAATTATGATAGCGCTGCGCGCGTTTTTAATGGTGTAGCTGCAGATGCAATCAGTGAACAAAGGGTTAAAAAATGGAAGGACCCGGCAGGCGGCTTTTTCCATGCATTGCATTCTGGAGAGTGGGGGAGTTTTCATTATCGGATGATGGGGAAGCAGGAGGATGGCTCATTACAGATGGAAGGCGGATGGCAAAATAATCGGCCGGCTCCATTGCATCGGGAATTTCGTTTTGTTGAAAATATTTTCGAGGAATTGGATGCTCCCGGTGAATGGTATTTTGATAAGGCCAACCAAAAAATTTATTATTATCCTCTATCAGAAACTGACCTCAAGGGGGGATCAGTTGAATTGTCCCGCTTAAAAACATTGCTTTATTTAAAGGGAGATGAATCCAACCCACTCAACAATATCACCATTCGGAAAATAAAATTTACGCAAACCAAGCGGGTTTTGATGGAAGCTCATGAGCCCTTATTACGAAGCGATTGGATGTTACATCGTTCTGGAGCCTTGCTATTGGAGGGAACCCAGCATTTTAGCATTTCCGATTGTGTATTTGATCAATTAGGCGCCACTGCTGTAATGGTCAGTGGCTTTAATAAAGGGACTACCATTTCCAATAATCATTTTAAGGAATTGGGTGGTAGTGGGGTGTGTTTTGTAGGAGATGTTTCTGCAGTAAGGTCTCCTGCTTTTAAATATGAACAGTTTTTGGATTATAGAAATATCGATCAAAGGCCGGGGCCACAAAATAATCGCTTTCCCAAAAATGGTATGGTTTATAATAATCTAATCCATGATATTGGAAGAATTGAAAAGCAAGCAACGGGTGTAGAGATATCGATGTCTGAAGGTATAACAGTTAAAAATAATACGATTTACAATACGCCTCGTGCAGGAATTAATATTGGTGATGGAACCTGGGGAGGGCATCTTATTGAGTACAATGATGTGTTTAATACCGTGCAGGAAACCGGCGACCATGGCTCATTTAACTCCTGGGGAAGAGATAGATACTGGAATTCCAATCGGAAATACATGGATAGTATTACGGCTGTTCACCCCGAAATTATTTTATTGGATGCTCAAAAAACAACGGTCATTCGCAATAACCGCTTTAGATGCGATCATGGATGGGATATTGATTTGGATGATGGTTCTTCCAATTACCATATCTACAACAATATTTGTTTGAATGGTGGAATCAAGTTGCGCGAGGGCTTTCACCGAACGGTAGAAAATAATATTATGATCAACAATTCTTTTCACCCCCATGTATGGTTTAAGCAAAGTGAGGATGTATTTAGAAAAAACATTGTAACCCGAAATTATTATCCAGTCGCAATTCCGTATTGGGGTAAGGAAGTGGATGCTAATTTATTCGCGGACGCTGCCTCACTTGTTAAAGCAAGAAATAACCAAACCGATAAGCATAGTCTTTTTGGAGACCCTTTATTTGTAAATGCTGCCAAGGGAGACTATAGGGTTTCTGCAAAAAGCCCCGCCTTATTAATAGGGTTTAAAAATATTGATGCTGCTCATATTGGTGTGCAGGGGTATCTCAAGTCAGTTGCCTTAAAGGTTTCTATTCCCTATTTGATTGTTGCCTCAACGGTGAAAGAAAAGACTGCAGAAGTTGCCTGGCTGGATGTGGTATTAAGAAATGTGAATGGATTAGGTGATCGATCTGCTTTTGGGTTGAGTTCTGAAAATGGAGTAATTGTTATTTCTGTTAAAAGTACTAAGGGATCGGCCGTATCTGGGTTACAGCCAAAAGATGTGCTTTTGGCGGTAGATGATAAGCCAATTAATAATATCTTTGATTTATTCAGTCATTATCAAAGGGTAAACTGGCAGGGAAAAATGAAGGGGACGATTATGCGTTCTCAGCAAATTGAAACGATTAATATTCAACTTAAATAAAAAATTATGCAATTGAATCTTACTAAAAAAGTAATTATAGTAACCGGGGGAGCCAAGGGAATTGGTTTGGGTATTTGCAAAGTATTGGCAGCTGAGGGAGCTATTCCATTTATCATTGGCAGAAAGACGGAAGACAATATTGCGGCTGTAAATGAGATTGAAATGGCGGGTGGTCAGGCAAAATTTGTTACAGCAGAATTAACCAATCCAGCGGATTGCGAAATGGCTGTAAAGCAAGTGATAGCTGAATTTGGTCGTATTGATGGTGTTATCAATAATGCAGGTGTGAATGATGGAGTAGGGTTAGAGAATGGTAATTATGATTCCTTTGTAGCATCCTTACATAAAAACCTTATACATTATTATTTGATAGCGCATTATGCATTACCCGAGTTGAAAAAATCAAAGGGAGCAATTGTGAATATCAGTTCAAAAACGGCAGAAACCGGTCAAGGAAATACATCGGCCTATGCAGCGGCGAATGGAGGTCGGAATGCCTTGACAAGGGAGTGGGCTGTTGAATTATTAAAATACGGGATCCGAGTAAATGCGGTGATTGTAGCTGAGTGTTATACACCCCTATATGAAACATGGATCAAAACATTTGAAAATCCGGATGAAAAATTGCAGCAAATCAATGCTAAAATACCTTTTGAAAACAGGATGACAACAGCGGAAGAAATCGCTAATATGGCGGTATTTCTTTTGTCGGAAAGATCAAGTCATACTACGGGGCAATTGATTTATGTGGATGGAGGATACAGTCATTTGGACAGGGCTTTATAAAATTCAAAATTGAATCGTATTTCCATATAGTGTGGTGGAGTAGGTTTTTAATAGTTATATAATCAATCATGGAAAAGCAGCAATTAAGAAGCCAAAATTGGTTTGGAAAAAAGGGTAAAGATGGTTTTATCTATCGTGCCTGGATGAAGAATCAAGGAATTCCTCCGGATATGTTTGATGGAAGGCCAGTGATTGGCATCTGCAATACTTGGAGTGAACTAACTCCTTGTAATGGTCATTTTAGAGAACTTGCAGAAGCAGTAAAAAAAGGCGTGCTGGAGGCGGGGGGATTTCCTGTGGAATTTCCAGTGATGTCGTTGGGCGAAACTTTAATTAAACCTACGGCTATGCTTTACCGTAATCTGGTAAGCATGGACGTGGAAGAGTCTATTAGAGCTAATCCTATTGATGGGGTGGTACTGCTTTGTGGATGTGATAAAACTACCCCTTCCCTTGTGATGGGGGCTTGCAGTGTAAATATTCCTACGCTGGTTATTTCTGGAGGTCCGATGCTCAAAGGGCATTGGAAGGGAAGAGATATTGGCACTTCAGATATTTGGCGTTTTGATGCCGATAATAAAATGGGAAAAATTACTCCTCAAGAATTTGTTGATTCAGAAGCTTGTATGGCTCGTACACAGGGTCATTGTGCTGTGATGGGGACAGCCTCCACTATGGCGGTGATGGTAGAGGCATTGGGACTTTCATTACCCGACAATGCCTCTATACCGGCAGCGGATGCACGCCGCAAAGTGCTCTCCCAATTATCAGGAAGGCGGATTGTAGAAATGGTCAAAGAAGATATGACTTTATCTAAAATTCTTACCCGAGCGGCATTTGAAAATGCGATAATGGTGAATGCTGCAATTGGAGGGTCCACCAATTTTGTGATTCATTTGTTGGCGATTGCTGGTAGGATCGGCATTGACTTAGACATCAATGATTTCGATCAATTTTCGCAAGGAATTCCACTACTTGCCAATATACAGCCTTCAGGAGAAAATTATATGGAAGATCTTTATTATTCTGGGGGATTGCCTGCATTGATCAAGGAGATGTCTTCGCTGATTCACAATGAAGCCCTTACTGTGAATGGTAAAACTATCGGAGAGAATTGTGCGTCAACGGAAGTGTACAACCGTAATATAATTAGCACTTTAAAGGAACCATTCAAGCAAGAATCTGGCATCTTGGTGGTAAAGGGAAACCTAGCTCCTGATGGAGCTGTGATAAAGCCATCTGCTGCTAGCCCTGAATTATTGAAGCATTCTGGTAAAGCAGTGGTGTTTGAAAATATAGAAGACTATCATGCACGCATAGATGATCCTGAATTGGACATAGATGCTAACAGTATTATGGTGTTAAAAAATGTTGGCCCTAAAGGCTATCCCGGTATGGCGGAAGTGGGTAATATGACCCTGCCTAAAAAGTTGCTTTTAGAAGGAGTTACCGATATGGTTCGTATTAGCGATGGAAGAATGAGTGGTACTGGTTTTGGAACGGTAGTACTGCATGTATCTCCTGAGGCTGCTGTTGGCGGACCATTGGCATTGGTAAAAAATGGAGATATTATTACACTGGACGCGTACAAAAGAATCTTGCAGCTGGAAGTTACTGAAGAGGAGTTGGCAATTCGTAGGGCTGCATGGAAACTAACTGAAAAAATGCAGTCCCGTGGTTATGTGCACTTGTATCAAACCCATGTGGAGCAGGCACACCTAGGTGCAGATATGGATTTTTTAAAAGGAAGTTCTGGTAGCAAGGTGACTAGAGATTCGCATTAGCAGGATTGCTTTTAGGTTGAAGTTAGTGATGCTTGTGATATGTTGTAATTGAATATAATAAACTTAAATTTCACCTTAGTATTGTAACCTTTAACTTACCAATCACAATTAGCAAAAAATGTCTTTCAAAGAAAAAGTAGCCATCGTAACCGGAGCAGGTCAAGGTATTGGTCTTGAGATTTGCACTCATCTTGCAATGGGTGGTGCGAAGGTGATCTTAAATGATGTGGACCATGTTTTAGCGGAGGAAGGAGCTAAGAAAATTGCAGATTCTACCGGTGGCACCTGCATAGCCCTTGCAGGTGATTCAAGTGATGTGTTGTTTATTAAAAAAATGGTTGACACTGCGGTGGAAAAATTTGGAAGCTTAGATGTAGTGATTGCCAATGCAGGCATTACCTTGTTTGGAGATTTTTTCACGTATTCTCCTGAATCATTTTTTAGGGTAATGCAAGTAAATCTCGGAGGTACATTTTTTTTGGCACAGGCTGCTTCCAATCAAATGAAAAAGCAGGCGAATGGTGGCTCTCTGTTGTTTACATCTTCTGTTACCGGCCATCAGGCCCATAAAGATCTTGCAGCTTATGGCATGAGTAAGGCCGCATTAGAGATGCTTGCAAAAAACTTAGTGATAGAGTTATCGCAGTATAAGATCAATGTAAACACAATTGCGCCAGGCGCCACCCTAACAGAGCGAACGTTAAGTGATCCTGAATATGTGGCTACCTGGTCTAGAATAACACCCATTGGAAGGCCGGCCGATGTGAGCGATATTGCAAATGCTGCCTTATTTCTTGTTTCCAATAAGGCAAGACATATTACTGGACAAAGTTTAATAGTTGATGGAGGTTGGACATCCATTAGCCCATCACCTTTTTAAGATCTTTTATATGAATAAATATAGTGAATTGAAACCAATCCAAGTACTTCAAAAAACCAGTATGTTGGGTGAGGGTCCAGTATGGGATCCTGTGCAAAATGTTATCTGCTGGTTAGATATTTTAAATGGCATCATTCATCAATATCATCCAGCAACCTCAGTATATTCAGCAATTCCTGTTCATCAAATGATCGGATCGTTTGCTGTTTGTACTAATGGAGATTTTATTGCAGGCCTCCACCATGGCTTTGCTTTTATTAGCAGGTCGGAAGGAAAAACTCAAATGATTGTAGATCCTGAAGCTGACATAACTACCAATCGTTTTAATGACGGAAAATGTGATCCTATAGGTAGATTTTGGGCAGGAACGATGGCGATTTCAGAAGTATTGCATCAAGGAAATGTGTATGTGTTGGATAGGGATTTAAAATGTAGAAAGCAGATTGAAAATGTTTCGATTTCAAATGGATTAGCCTGGAGCCTAGATCATAAAACACTTTATTATATTGATACACCTAGTTTTGAGGTAGTAGCCTATGACTATAATTTAACCACTGGCGACATCAGTAATAAAAAATCAGTCATACAAATCAATGTCGAAGAAGATGGTTATCCGGATGGTATGACCATTGATCAAGACGGAATGCTTTGGATTGGCCATTGGGATGGATGGCAGGTCACTAGATGGAATCCACTGACAGGTGAAAAATTGGGCAGTATTAAAGTGCCCGCGGGAAGAGTAACTTCTTGTACATTCGGCGGCGATAACTTGGATGATCTTTATATTACCACCGCTAGGGTAGGTCTTACTCAGGAAGCATTGGCCCTACAGCCGTTGGCGGGTGAGCTTTTTGTGGTTAAAAATTGTGGATTCAAAGGTTTGCCCGCATTTGAATTTGTTGTGTAATAAATTTTAGTTCTGCTAACTTATTTTGAGCTGCTTGCATTTTCATCAAATAGTTTGCCTAGTTTTTTTATGGTCAGCATTTGTTTGATTAAATAGAATAGGGTACTCCAAACTCCAACGATGATTGAAAGCGCAATCATTAATAACCAAATGGGAGCTCTGTTTCCGGTTGACCAAAGTGCACGTTTCAGAAAAATACTTTGCGTATGAACTGCTTTTCCCCATGGTACTGATTTTTCAATGGTAAGATTTCCATAGCTGTCATTATCTTCTATTTTGGCTACTAAGAATAGATTACCTTTTTCATCTCCAGGGATTGCATCGCGTTTAAATTCTGCACTGGCTGTCCCACTTGAATCAGCAGTATAGGTTTCTGCATCGCCCACTGTTAAATCTCCGAGCATCCTTTTTATACCGAGCTTCATTTCTATATCTTTTACAGCAACCCAGTTGTTTCCGATTTTTTCTTTCAACTGAGCAGTTACCATTTTCACTCCGTCTACAGATGCTGTGTCAATGGTTAGTATCGATTTTTTTATGGTAACATCGCTACTTAATGGTTCTTCTCCAGCAGGTGCATCTGCAATAGCTATAAATTTAAATGAGGTGAGCGAATCCCAAGTAGCCTTAAAGCTAGCAGGAAATGCTACTTTACCTTCTCCATTAACGCCTGTAACCGTTTTTCCTAATAAATTATGATTGCTTGTATCATTGAAATAGACTGAGCAGGAGATTCCTTTTACAGGCTCAAATTTTCGACCTACTTTTTTTTTGGTATTGACTGATAGATAGGGAACCTGGTTTATTGGTACCATATAGCGTATAGCCATTAAGGTGGGTATTGCCGATGAGTCCTGCGCCATTGTTGTATGGCAATTTAAACAAAAAAGTAAAAATAATGCTATGATAATTTTAGTAGGGTTGCTCAGTTTCATGGTCGGTAATTGTTTTATAAATAGATATGATAGGAAATACCCTTGCAAAAAATGTGATAATCAATAAAACGCCTGCAAGGGAGCCTGCAGTAATCGCCCATTCTTGCCAGCTGGGGAAGTAATGACTATATTTTAAAGGGGCATCAAATTTTGGTAAAAATGGATGGAGTAATGTTGGCGTTACTATCAGGTATCTCTTGAACCATGCACCCACTACTACCATTACACCCGCCACGAACATGGCATTGGGTTTTCTTCCTTTTGGAAACACTACTATTAGTATTGGTATAATCATGCCTACAATAATTGCAAACCAAAATAAGTGTGCAAATTCGCCTGAAAAAAGGCCAACTAGATGTTCCTCCTCATCTTTTTTCATTTTAAAGGCAGGAACTAGGTATTCATTTACGTTAAAATACAAATACAATAGTGCCAGCATTACCAAAATTTTTCCCATCTTATCGAAGTGCCTTTCGGTGATATAATGTTCTAGCTGATATACTTTTCTAAAAACCCACATGGCAACCACTACGCCACCGGCACCTACTAAAAAGGCTCCTGAAACGAAATAGGCGCCAAAGTTGGTACTATCCCAACCTGGGCGATAGGTAGTTGCAAATAACCAAGAAGTAACGGTGTGAATACAAAACGCTACTGGTATAATTACAATACATATAATGGTAATTGATTTATCTCTTAGCTTTTCCTGTTCTTCAGTTCCTTTCCAATAGGAGCCAAGCCATCTGTAAAGTTTTGCAAAGGGTTTACCTAGTTTTTCCCTTTCAGAAATCATAATTCTGATATCAGGTAGTAGGGTGATATAGAGTAAAAGCAGACTGGTACAGAAATAGGTGCTGATCACAATCACGTCCCACATGATAGGCGATTGTATTCGGCCATGAATAAAGAGATTAAACATTCGTTCGGGTCTTCCCATATCTATGATAATGATTAAGGCTGCAAAAGTGATTGCGGAAACTGCTATAATTTCCGAAATCCTCGTAAGTGGTGTTCTCCAGGGAACATTTGCCAGTCTAAAAATGGCGGTAATCAAAGAGCCAACCAGACTGATGGCTACAAAAAAAACGAAGTTTGATATATAAATCCCCCAGGATACATAGTCACCCATATTGGTTACCACCAAACCTTTTCTTAGTTGTTGAATATAGGCGACTATACCTATACAACAGATAATTATCAAACTGCCGGTCCATATCATTCCCCTGCGGCCAAATTTTTTGGGCAGTAGATCATGGATGATTTTTTCGGATGAGAATTTTTGTATTTTTTCCACGGGTATAGTTTATGATTTTTTTTCGGAACTAACTTCTTTATCAAGCCCCTCTTCAAATTTAAAATTCCTGTTAACGGGAGGTAGGTAATACACACTTGGCTTGGTTCCTAGGTCTTCCATTAGCCGATAGCCAGCCTTATCTTTTACTAGGTCACTGAAACGGAAAGTTTCGGAACCATTGGTAACTGAATCTTCAATGATATCACCAAAGAAAAATACTCCATTAGGACATGCTGATACGCAGTGAGGCAACATTCCCATCCTTGTCATATCTGGGCAGAAATCACATTTGCCTACGGTTCCCCTTTTTTGGGGAATACTGGTTTCGGCATTGTAATCCGAGTGGGACAGTTCTTCGGTCATTGGAGGTTCATCCCAATTGAATACCCTAGTTGAATAGGGGCAGGCTGCCATACAAAATCGGCATCCGATACAGCGGTCGCTATCTATCAGTACAATTCCATCCTGCCGTTTAAAAGTGGCGTCTACCGGGCAAACTTTTACACAAGGAGGTTCATCACAATGCATGCAAGTAGTTGGTTGAAAGTAGGGAGCCGTCTTTTCAGCATCCTGCATCTGGTATACCTTGATCCAATTTTGGTCGGGGTTTACATGGTGTACATGGTTGCAGGCAGATTGGCATTTTTTTAAGTTTTTGCACCTTGACAGGTCAATCACCATGGCAAACTTTTTCCCCTCTATTCCTTTTCTTGCTTCGTCATTGCTCACTGATGGCATGTGAGGAACAGGTTTTAAAAATGCCTTATCCACTTCAATGATTTCTCCATCTACCGATAGTAGTTTTACTTTTTCCCCCGATTCTGTAACAGCTTCTTCTGGGGTAAAGGGCGTTTTTTTTGAATTACAGGCAACCGCTAGGGTAGATAATAACCCGGCGGCTAAAAATTGTCTGCGTGATTTTCCTTGATTCATTTGATAAGTTTGTTTATTCGGTAT
The DNA here is from genome assembly GCA_947468255.1 of Chitinophagaceae bacterium. Lineage (GTDB taxonomy): Bacteria > Bacteroidota > Bacteroidia > Chitinophagales > Chitinophagaceae > Ferruginibacter. Next base: position 9,828 of record CANIMM010000022.1, read on the forward strand.
TCCTAATTTTTGATCCAATTTTGCAATTCCTTATTGCTAATTTTTTTCTTTTTTTTCGGTAGCGATGCAATAGCAACTTCTACTAGCTTTCCATCCTGTGTAAGCATTTTAATCGTTTCTTTTTTTTTGCTAGGAAATATAAATTTAACTGCAGAAAAAATTGTAGCACTTGCAATACCCCATGCAATAAATTTTCGACGATTTTGTTTTTTGACTTCGATATTCATAATTGATGATTTTATTAATTGAATCGGCTACATATATTTTATAAACACAAGTTAGTTTTTGAAATAATTATTAAATGTGACTCTTATCAAGCTGTCCTATGAGCTTTATCACGTTGCATTATTATTTGTGATTTTTCTTACTATTTTTTATTTTAAATAAATTTGTACATTTTGAAATAACAAATCCGGCAAACTTGCCGGACTTGTATTAACCATTCATAATCAAAAACTATTTTTTTAGTGTACGCATATAATTGATGGTATTCCAGATATCTTCTGCTTCAGGCAACTTCTTTTTAAAACTAGGCATATCATCCCTTCCTTCTGAAATTTTGTAAAATAGCGATCCGTCAGTTTGCTGCTGGGTGGCTGGTAAAGTAAAATTACCTGGTTCAGTTTTCAACTGTTCTGCTTTAGGACCATCTCCCAAACCTGTTTTGCCATGGCAGCTCTGGCAATGCTTACCCCATAATTCCTTTCCCTCTTTTAGTGAACTAGCATCTGATTTTAGAGGGTTAGCAGTTTTGATAAATTTATCAGGTGCCAGCCAAGGAGTTTTTGGTTGTTGCAAGCTTACAAAAGCACTACTGGTTAATAAAATAATACTAATTGTAGTAAATAATGTTGTCTTCATTTTTTTGATTTTTGATGATTTGAAAATTATCCTGATTTGTAATTGATTTGATAGCGGCTTTAAAAATTCCATAGCCTTGTTATGTTGAATCCAATGGCAAATTGACCTTTCGTTAAATCATTCTGGTTAAAAAATGCATTGCTTTGTGGAATGATATTGTGATAATTTCCTGCAAACACTTGAAATGCATGGGCACTTGTGACAAACTCTAATCCAAAGCTGATGTTGGGGTGAGGATTATTCATTGGATGTTGTGTCAACGGCTGGTCGTAGTTGATCATCAAATTGGTTTTGGGTGTCATTTTATATCTTCCCATAAAGGCAATGGCATAATGATCGTTTTTCATTTTGGATTGAATTTTCCCTTCGTTATCCAAAAAACCTTCTATATTATTGAAGTGGGCAATACTAGGTGCAATTTGTACAGAGAATTTATCTGAAATTTTTCTGGCGATGAGAACTTGGTGAAAATAGGAGATTCTGTCGCCGTCTGTTACAAAATTTTCTTTTCCTCTAGTGTCGATTACGATATTGCTAAACCAACTAATACTAATGGGCCAACCACCGATTTTATTTTGTTTTACAATTGCATACTTTCCGTTAAAATCCCATTGTAATCTGTCTTTGGTAAATCCAGCACCCAATTGAAGTTTATCTATTATAACATAGCTGAGGCCGATGCGTATATTCGATGGAGCATAAATGCCATAAAGGTCTTTATATCCTTTATTAACAACCCCAAATCGATGTTGGATATCCATTTCAAAAGTTCCTTTAATTGGTACCATAACACTTTGATTGTCCTGAATCCAATTGCTTTCGAAGGTGTTTTTTATTGCTTTACTTTTTATTTTAGGAACTGGTGCTGTGCTATCGGTAGTTACCGGTTGCTGTGCTACCACACCCATACTCATCAATATTAGTATACCAATAAGTAGGCTGCCAATGGCAAAGAGGGGATGTATTTTTTGCTTTTCCATGTTTTTTTATTTTTGTTTGGTCGGATACGATTGTTCTCGAATTCGCCTGATAAATATTGTAGTTGTTGTCAACATTTTTTATGGTGCATTGAATTAGTTATTTTTTGCACCTTGTTTTACCCATGCTAATATTAATTGATTGATGTTAGAGGGGTTGGATGCTGATCCAACTGGCATTGCAGTATTTCTTTTACCAGTAAGCCAAAGATATATTTCACTCTTGTCTGGATTGGCTGCATCAACATAATTCCCATTAATTAAAGTGCTATATGCCTTTTCGGAAGACAGGTCGGGTTTAATTCCACCTGAACTGTGGCAGCCACTTACACTACAACTCTTGCTGAATATGGGTATAATTTCTTTGCTGATGCTTACTATTGTTGTAACCTCTTCACCTGAATTTTGAATCACCAATGTTTTTACTTTATAGCATCCAGTTAAAAAAAACATTCCTGTTGAAACTACTAGTAATGCTATAGCTATTTTTTTCTTTGACATGATCTTTTTTTTAGTATTTAAAAGAACAGCTATCGGCTATTTTTGGAACTTGAGCATTAAATTGGGTTTGATACCATGTTGATAGTTGGATTTGTTAAATATTCCTACACCAAAAGGCTGGTCCTTGAATTCTGAAAAATCAACATCTTGTCTGTTAGCATCAGCAGTTTTCAAAGCACGTTTAAATTCTACGACCCAACCAGTTCCAGTATACAAGGCTGAACAGGTGATATCGCCTCTGCCTCCAATAAGGGGAACAGCGATATAGGAAGGAATTGAATTTTTGGCGGTTGGTCCATTGATTGCATCACCTGATCTTTGGTAATCTGCTCCGGGAGTTATTAAAGTTCCGTCACTTAAAGTCAATACTCCGTCTGAATTCACCGCGGTAACTTTTTTAGCCTTACCACTGGCTGTGTCTGCGATTAAAATAAAATTAGCACTTGCTGCATTTGGAATTACCCACATTGGCACTGCCACACTGACTCCATTCCCATTCAATTTTAAATTTTGAGAATTCGCTACTTCACCTTGGGTTGGAGAGGTTGTATAGTTTGGGCGATAGGGCCAGGTGGTTGATTTTGTACCATCTGGCACAATACCGTCTACATGCCTACCGTTGGCATTCCCCCCAGTTAAATTAGTGATTGCCTGTCCACCCGCATAGTCTTGGTAGTTATCATCCATTTGAGTTAAGGTGGCATCTTTGCTGATAAATCCCAGTCGTCCCCACCACATATCAATTTTCTCGTTTGATCCATTTGTATAGTGATTGCCACTTTCTTTGTTTGAATTCATAACCGCTGCAGTAGCAGTTGGAGTTGGAGTAAGTACGGCTGCGTAATCCAAGTAAGGAGCGAATACATGGCAGCTTGAATAGCAAGTTTGAGATAAAAATTTTGGAGTTGAATTGTCAATGTTAAATAACATGGCAAACTTGTCTTCACCAAAGCAATCCCTTATCAAAGCTCCATTAGCATCGAATGATTTATTGGATGGTTCTTTTTGCCAACCTGTTTTTCCTGTAACATTCATCGCAGGGTTGAAATACCAGGGGGCAACATTTGTATTTTGTGTAGCGTCGGCATATTCGGCTAAAAAGTAAATATTCTGATCATCATACATAGACCGAATTTGAACAGGGTATTGTTCTCCAATGAATCCAGAAAACAATCCATTGCCCGCATCAGGCACTACAGGTATTACGGCTAGTTTGGTAGCCTTGTTCCACAAAGCGTCTACGCTGCCATCAATTGTAGGAGGGGTTGTTGTTTTGAGAGATATTAAATCAGTTGAATTTACGGCGGCAGAACTGGTACTTAATATTTGGTCATTTTTTGTACAACCTGTCCAGTAGCCTGCAACTAAGATAAAGGATGTCATTACCCAGAGGTATTTTGATTGAAGCATTTTCATATAAATAAATTTTTGTGAACTAAATTTTTGGCGGGTGAAGGAATTTTTATTTTTAAAGTGTAAAACTAACTGAAGGTTTATTTTGTTTTTGTGAGTTTTATCAATCGTCAATATGATTTAAATCACATTGCCCCTATCTGTTTTTTTGTAAATAATTTAACTTCAATGGGTACCCGATTTTTATAAAAAGTTTGAAATTATTCTTTCGGCGGGTGTATATTATTTAGGTATTGATCCCTGATTAGTCCTTTTTTATTGTAGCTCATTTTAATAAATCAGTTTCGCTACAACTTGATTATTCTTTCGATTTAAAGGTTCCATTCACTTTAATGCTAATTATAAAGTAAGTAAAGCGGCCTGTAGCGTATATATACCTACGAATAATTCAATGATTCCTTTTATTTCAAAGGGTTTTAAATTATAAAAACAATTGTCAACTTTACAAATAATATTATATTTGCCTAAATATTTCCTTCCTATATTATGAGTAACCAATATGTAATAGGTGTTGATTTTGGAACAGACTCCGTTCGCTCCATTATTGTGAATGCCGCCAATGGAAATGAGCTTGCTGCAGCAGTATTCTATTATCCCCGATGGAAGGATGGTTTATTTTGCGATGCAGCTACCAATCAATTCCGCCAGCATCCCTTAGATTATATAGAAGGTTTGGAAAGCACCATTAAAACTTGTTTGCAGCAGGTGGGATCTGAAGTAGCTGCGAATATTAAGGCAATATCTGTAGACACCACTGGTTCAACCCCGGTAGCGGTGGATGAAACGGGAACACCGCTGGCGCTATTACCCGCATTTGAGCACAATCCACACGCGATGTTTGTGCTGTGGAAAGATCATACTGCTACCGGCGAAGCCGCCGAAATTAATGCCCATGCGCAAAAATTTGAAACCAACTACTTGCAGTTTGTAGGTGGCATTTATTCATCTGAATGGTATTGGGCCAAGTTGCTTCGTATTTTGCGTTCCGACAATCATGTTTCGCAGGCTATCTATTCATGGGTAGAGCATTGTGATTGGATTCCATTCCTGCTTTCAGGGGGTACCGATGCAAAACTACTTAAAAGGGGTGTTTGTAGTGCAGGGCACAAAGCATTATGGAGTGCCGAATACGATGGTTTTCCTCCCGACGAATTCTTTTCATCGCTTGATCCTTTGCTGAAAGGGTTTACCAACAAATTATTTAAAAAAACATATACCGCCGACCAGTCGGTTGGAAATTTATCGGCTGATTGGGCGCTTCGGTTGGGACTTTCATCAACCGTGGTAATTGGCGTGGGTGCTTTTGATGCTCATATGGGAGCTGTGGGTGGACAGATTGAGGCGTATCATTTAAGTAAGGTAATGGGTACTTCAACCTGCGATATGTTGGTGGCCCCTATGAACGAAGTGGAAGGTAAATTGATAAAGGGAATTTGTGGGCAGGTACCCGGATCCGTTATACCTGGTATGATGGGTATGGAAGCAGGACAGTCTGCATTTGGAGACGCCTATGCCTGGTTCAAAAATATTCTGACTTGGCCCTTGCAAAAAATATTGCCAAAATCAACGCTTATCAATGCCAACACTGCTGCCAATTTAATTGAAGAAGTAACTGACCAAATTATTTTTGAATTGAGTGAGCAGGCTGCGTTGATTGAACTGGATGATCAATGCGAATTGGCACTGGACTGGTTTAACGGTCGTCGTACACCGGATGCCAATCAATTGTTAAAGGGAGCCATTTCAGGGCTGAGCCTTGGAACAGATGCACCTAAAATATTCAGAGCTATTGCAGAATCAACTTGTTTTGGTGCAAAAGCAATCGTAGATCGTTTTAATGAGCAGGGCGTTCCTGTCAAGGGATTAATTGGTATTGGAGGGGTTGCTAAAAAATCACCTTTCATTATGCAGATGATGGCTGATGTGATGGGCATGCCAATCCGCATTCACAAATCCGAACAGACCTGTGCATTGGGTGCTGCCATGTTTGCCGCAACAGCTGCTGGTATTTACGAAAAGGTAGAAGATGCAATGATCGCCATGGGACAGGGTTTTGATGCAACGTATTTTCCCAATCCAGCTCGGGTGGAGATTTACAAAAAGCGGTTCGAACGTTACAAGCAGTTTGGACTTTTTATTGAAGAAGGGGTTTAGGGGGTTTAGAGGTTTAGGGTTTAGAGGTTTAGGGTTTAGAGTTTAGGGGTTTAGGGTTGTATTTTAATTATGACCTTGCGCATAAAACTACCTGAATTAAAATGGGAAGCAGTCTGCTTATAGCTGATATTTGGCGAAAATTAATTGTTGGATTGGAAAATATATATGATTATTCGTTTTTATAAATTAACCTATTGTAATTCATTTATATGAGTAAATACGAGGAAATAAGGCAATCGGCTTACGAATCCAATATGCAATTGCCCAAATTGGGTTTGGTCCTTTTTACATTTGGAAATGTAAGTGCCGCTGATAGGGCTCAGGCTGTGTTTGCAATAAAACCCAGCGGAGTTCCTTATGAAGATTTATCCCCTGCCAAAATGGTTATTGTTGATTTTGAGGGAAAAACGGTCGAGGGCGACCTTCGGCCTTCTTCTGATACCCTTACCCATGCAGTATTGTATCAACATTGGGAAAAAATAGGCGGAATCGTGCATACACATTCTACATACGCTACCGCATGGGCGCAGAGCCAGCGTTCCATTCCAATATTCGGAACTACTCATGCAGATCACAACACAGTTGATATCCCGTGTGCAGCTCCTATGAGCGATGAAATGATACAGGGCAATTATGAATATCAAACCGGCTTTCAGATAATGAATGAGTTGAAAGAGCGAGGCTTAAGTTATGAGGAAATTGAAATGATATTGGTGGGTAACCATGCGCCTTTTACCTGGGGTAAGACACCGGAAAAAGCAGTGTATAATAGTGCGGTTTTGGAATCGATTGCACAAATGGCTTTGCTTACAGAACAGATTAACCCCAAAGCTCCAAGATTGCAGGATTCATTGATAAAAAAACATTTTGAACGTAAGCATGGACCGGATAGTTATTATGGGCAATAGGGTTCTAGCAAGGATCTATGATTTTTCGATGAAGGATGATTTTCTTGAGCTTTTCACTTCAAATCATCCAATTGGAACATTTGATTTTATTTTTTCAAACTACTTGATTTTATCAATATAAAATTATAAATGAATAAATATATTTTATCCCTGCTGATTTTCGTTTCGGCAACGCTTTTCGGACAGCAAAAGGATTATTCCATTCAAGCGGTCAATTTTACCCAAGTGAAATTGACGGATAATTTTTGGTTGCCTAGAATTGAAATTAACAGGACGGTCACCATTCCTGCCTCTTTTGAACGTTGCGAGAGCACTGGGCGTGTCAAAAATTTTGTCATGGCAGCCGAAGCCAAGGGGAAATTTTGTACCACATACCCTTTTGACGATACCGATATTTATAAAACATTGGAAGGAGCTTCCTTTTCCCTTGCAGTTCATCCTGACAGCAGGCTGGAGGCATACATCGATTCATTAATCACGCTTATCGCAAAGGCCCAAGAGCCGGATGGATATTTGTACACTGCGCGCACCATCAATCCTGCAGCACCCCACGCATGGGCGGGTAAGGAAAGATGGGAAAAGGAGCGGGAACTCAGTCATGAGTTATATAATTCAGGTCATTTGTATGAGGCTGCTGCTGCACATTTTCAAGCCACCAAAAAAAGAAATTTGCTGAATATAGCCTTGAAAAATGCAGACCTCGTTTGTTCCGTATTTGGCCCTAACAAAAGGCGGGTGGCGCCTGGTCATGAAATAGTGGAGATGGGACTGGTGAAATTGTATCGGATTACCGGCAAGCGCGAATATTTGGCCACCGCAAAATTCTTTATTGATGAAAGGGGACGTTATCCGGACTACGATCATACAAGTACCGATTCCTGGAAAAGTGGCGCCTATTGGCAAGATGACAAGCCAGTTACAAAGCAGACGGAAGCTGAGGGCCATGCTGTGAGGGCGGGCTATCTGTATGCAGCAGTGGCCGACGTTGCAGCACTCACTGGAGACGATAGCTTATTGAAAGCCATTGATCAAATCTGGACCAATGTGGTCGAAAAGAAAATATATGTCCAGGGAAGTGTAGGAGCAATCGGTGATGGTGAACGCTATGGAAATAATTATGAATTACCCAACAGTACCGCTTACAATGAAACTTGTGCTGCCATTTCCAATATGTATTGGAACCAAAGAATGTTTTTATTGCATGGAGATGCCAAGTACATCGATGTGTTGGAAAAAATGTTGTACAATGGCCTTATTTCAGGTGTGGGTCTGGATGGTAAATCATTTTTTTACACCAATGCGATGGAAATAAAAAACAGTTTTCAGCACAAAGATTTGGAGGCCACCCGTTCGGGTTGGTTTGAGTGCTCCTGCTGCCCAACTAATCTGGCCCGATTGATTCCATCGATACCGGGTTATATCTATGCTCAAAAAGAAGACAACCTTTATGTCAATCTTTTTATCAATAGCCATTCGGACATCCTGATTCGGAATCAAAAGGTGGAGGTTGTTCAGCAAAACAATTATCCTTGGGATGCGGCACTGGTGTTTCATATCAACCCCGTAAAAGCCACTTCATTTAATTTATTGGTACGTATTCCTGGATGGGCTCAAAACATAGCGATTCCTTCCAGTCTTTACCTGTTTCAAAATGAAGTAATGGCCAAACCTGTTATAAAAATAAATGGACAGTTGATTGACTATTCTTTGCAAAACGGATACGCTGCCATCAACCGGACTTGGAATAGGAAAGATGTTGTAGAAGTTTTCTTGCCGATGGAAATAAGAAGGGTAGTTGCCAATGAAAAATTAAAAGACAATCTGGGAAAAGTTGCTTTGCAACGAGGCCCATTGATGTATTGCGCGGAGTGGATGGATAATCACGGCAAAACCAGTAATATCATTTTGCCGAGGGGTACTAATTTTACTTCGGAGTTTACATCCGATTTATTGAATGGCGTAATGGTGTTGAATGCGGTGGTCCCTGCAGTGAATATTCAAAACAATGAAAATGTTTTCACGCAAAAGCAAACCTTTAGGGCAATCCCTTATTACAGTTGGGCCAACAGGGGCAAGGGGGAAATGATGGTATGGTTTCCCGAACAGATCAAGGGGATTGATTTGTTGGCAAAATAATCTGTCTATCTCCGATGTCTGATTATATTAGTTTTTTAGGATTGTAACAATAAAATAATTGATAATAATAAAATTAAAAAAAAGTGCAATGGTAAATTTGAAAGCATTAGAAGTGTGGTTTGTAACTGGAAGTCAGTCTTTGTATGGAGAAGAGACATTGCGGCAAGTAGCGGAACATTCCAAAACAATTGCCGGATCTTTAAATGATGCTACACAAATACCAGTGAAGGTAATCTATAAGCCTACGGTAAAAAGCACAGAAGAAATTTATAGTATTTGCATGGAAGCCAATACTTCAAAAAACTGTATTGGCATTATCGCATGGATGCATACTTTTTCCCCTGCAAAAATGTGGATCAGCGGATTGAAGATTTTACAAAAACCTTTATGTCATTTGCATACCCAGTTTAACCGAGATATTCCTTGGAATGATATTGACATGGATTTTATGAATCTGAATCAGAGCGCACATGGCGATCGTGAATTTGGTTTTATGGTAAGTAGAATGAGGATGAATCGCAAAGTGGTGGTGGGGCATTGGCAGGATCCGGAGGTATTAGTAGAATTGAATACCTGGACTCGTGCTGCTGCAGGATGGAACGACTGGCAGGGTGCAAAATTTGTTCGCTTTGGTGACAATATGCGCTTTGTAGCAGTTACTGATGGAGACAAGGTGGAGGCAGAATATAAATTTGGCTATGCAGTGAATACACATGGCATTGGCGATTTGGTTGAAGTAATTGATCAAACCAGTGATGCAGCCATTGACCTGTTGATCAGTGAATATGAAGAGCAGTATACATTGGTTCCGTCTTTGAAAAAAGGAGGTGCACAATACAGTTCTTTGAGAGATGCTGCAAAGATTGAAATTGGAATGCGTGCTTTTTTGGAGGAGGGCGATTATAAAGGTTTTACCGATACTTTTGAAGACTTGCATGGGATGACTCAATTGCCAGGGATTGCTTCGCAGCGCTTGATGGCAAGTGGTTATGGATTTGCTGGTGAGGGTGACTGGAAAACAGCTGCACTGGTTCGGGCCATGAAGGTAATGGGAAGTGGTCTGGAGGGAGGTAATTCATTTATGGAAGATTATACCTATCATTTTGATCCTTCCAATCCGATGGTGTTGGGTTCTCATATGTTGGAAATATGCCCTTCCATTGCAGTGGGTAAACCATCTTGTCAGATTCATCCGTTGGGTATTGGAGGCAAGGCGGATCCTGTTCGACTTGTATTCAATGCTGCAGCTGGTCCGGCAATCAATGCATCACTCATTGATATGGGTAATCGTTTTCGTTTACTCGTTAACGAGGTAGAGGCAGTTGCTCCAATGCACGATTTACCCAAGCTGCCGGTAGCACGGGTTTTATGGAAACCTTATCCTGATATGAAAACAGGTTGCGCGGCATGGATTTTGGCAGGGGGCGCACATCACACCGGCTATAGCCAAAACTTGACTGCTGAAAATATGCAGGACTTTGCAGAAATGGCAAATATTGAATTTGCTTTAATAGGAAAGAATACCAATTTGTACCAGTTTAAAAATGAGTTGCGTTGGAACGAGGTGTATTACCAGATCAATAAATAAACAACTAGAATTTTGCGATTATAAATTTCTAATAAAATATGAATAGTTGCTCACTTTGCATTATAGCTGAGTTTGGGCCTTAAATAAATCAGTATAAATGAAAAGGTATTCTCAACAGAAGCGCTTGCTTTTTGCGGTAGATTGTATAATTTTTGGCTATGATGGGCAGGAGTTAAAGTTAATGGTGATCCAAAGAAGTTTTTCACCTTTTAAAGGTGATTGGAGTTTGGTGGGTGGCTTTGTGGAAGAGAAAGAAAGTGCAGAAGATGCTGCAAAAAGAATTTTGAAACAATTGACAGGACTAGATGGATTGTACATGGAGCAGTTGCACGCATTTTCTGCAATTGACCGCGATACGGTAGAACGTACTATTTCCATTGCTTACTTTGCTTTGATTGATATTCAGAAATATAAAAAGCAAATCAATGAAGATTTTCATCCTGCATGGGTGTCAATCAATAAACTTCCAAAGCTTATTTTTGACCATACTGAAATTGTGGAATTAGCCAAAAAGAAGTTACGCTATAATGCTGCCCTTCATCCATTGTTATTTGAATTGCTGCCAGCCAAATTTACGATGCCTCAGTTACAGCATTTGTACCAATGTGTGTACAACACAGAATTTGATAAAGGGAATTTCAGTCGAAAAATTTTGTCTACCAAATTGTTGATGAAATTAAAGGAAAAAGATAAGCAGGGTTCAAAAAAAGGCGCCTTTTATTATAAAGTGGATAGTAAAAAATACACGGCTTCCTTTAATTCTTTTTTGAATTTGGTGCCAGCACAAAATGGATGGAAAGAGTAAACCTAGCATATTTATTATTTAAAAATTATAAAAAAAATCAAATTATATGACTACCGATTTAAAAAACAACAGTCCTTTGAAATTTCCTTTCTTGCTTGCATGTTGCTTGCTATTTATCAATATTGTTTTTGCGCAGCAAAATACCATATCCTTAAATAAAGAAGCTTCGAGGCCAGTGATTAATAAAAATATTTATGGTCATTTTGCCGAACATCTTGGACATTGTATTTATGATGGATTTTATGTTGGTGATAATTCTCCCATTCCTAATACCAATGGTGTTCGCAATGATATTATCACTGCCTTAAAAAAATTAAAGATACCTAACCTGCGTTGGCCGGGAGGTTGCTTTGCAGATACCTATCATTGGAAAGATGGTATCGGCCCTAAGGATAAAAGGCCTTCGATGGTTAATAAATGGTGGGGTGGTGTTACTGAAGATAATAGTTTTGGAACACATGATTTTTTAAACATGTGCGAATTATTAGGTGCAGAGCCTTATCTGTCAGGCAATGTGGGAAGTGGCACTGTGCAGGAATTGGCAGACTGGGTGCAGTATGCCAATTTCAATGGAA
>CANIMM010000023.1 GCA_947468255.1 Chitinophagaceae bacterium
CTGCCAAGCCCATCGAAGATTTAAAAACAAGAATCAAGGCGCTCTGTGCAGGTACCGATAAGGCGGGAGAATTTTATCGGTTATTTCATTATCATCTATTTGCTTATATCTCTCATCGGATACCTGAAATTTCGGATGAATTATACAGGCTGGATGATGGAATGATGGCCGGATTTGGCTGGGAGATTGGCGCATTTGAAAGTTGGGATGTGTTGGGGGTAGCCAAAACCTTGGCTGTAATGAAAGAAGCGGGTTATAAGGTTGCACCTTGGGTGGAAGAGATGTTAGCCGCTGGAGTAACCAGTTTTTATAAAGTGGAAAATGGTAAGCGTTTTTTTTATGACATTATTAGAAAGTCGTATAAGGAAATGCCTGGAGGCACAGCATTCATCGTGATGAAAAATTTTGTTGGACAAACAGTTTGGAAAAATAGTGCCTGCCGTACCTATCATTTGGGAGAGGATGTGCTTGGGTTAGAGTGGTATACCAAAATGGGAAGTATTGGAGGAGAAGTGCTGGAAGGAATTCAAAAATCCATTTCATTGGCCGAGGATAAATACAAGGGCTTGGTGATAGCTAATGAGGGAACCAATTTTAGTGCCGGTGCCAATGTGGGTATGATATTTATGCTAGCCATTGAGCAAGATTATGATGAGATAGACATGGCAATTAGGATGTTTCAAAATACGATGATGCGGGTGCGCTATTCCGGAATTCCGGTTGTGCTGGCCCCTCATGGGTTGGCTTTGGGCGGTGGTTGTGAAATTTGTTTGCACGCAGATAAAGTAATTGCTGCTGCCGAAACGTACACCGGTTTGGTGGAGGTAGGCATTGGCGTAATCCCTGGAGGCGGTGGTACCAAGGAGTTTGTGTTACGAGCTGCGGATGAAACCCATGATGGCGAGGTGGATACGATCACGCTGCAGAATCGTTTTCTTAACATTGCTACCGCCAAGGTGGCTACTTCTGCAAAAGAAGCATTCGATTTGGGCATTTACAGAAAAGGAAAAGATTCGGTCAGTATGAACTTAGGCAGAAGAATTGCAGAAGGAAAAAATGCAGTTATTGGCATGTATGATCTGGGATATGTAATGCCGGTTCAACGAACCGATATAAAGGTGTTGGGTCGTGGCGCTTTGGGCGCTATGCTTGCCGGTATCAATGGTATGCGGATGGGAAATTATGCTACCGATCATGATGTAACGGTTGCAAAAAAACTCGCGTATGTTATGTGTGGAGGGGATTTAAGTGAAGCCAGTTTAGTAAGCGAACAATATTTATTGGACCTTGAAAGAGAAGCCTTCTTAAGTCTTACAGGTGAAAAGAAAACATTGGAAAGAATCCAGAGCATACTCAAAAGCGGTAAGCCCCTGAGAAATTAAAAGCATCGTCAGCAGACAAAGTAAAAAATTATCATTAACGTAATAAATAAAATATTCATTGCTAGTATGTCAGTTCTTTCAATAGAAAATATTCACAAGGATTACGGCCCAGTTCAGGCGTTGAAGGGCGTAAGTTTTGATGTACCTAAAGGGTCGGTTTTCGGAATCCTAGGACCTAACGGTAGTGGTAAAACGACTATGTTGGCAATTATCATGGATATTTTAAAACCAACATCAGGGACTTACAAATTATTGGGGGAAGTTCCTAGCGAAATGCATCGAAGACAAATTGGAACATTTTTGGAAACGCCCAATTTTTATCATTATTTATCGGCCGAACGAAATTTACATATTGCAGCGGCAATCAAAGGTAGGGGGGTGGATGATATCCCTAAGGTCTTGGAAATGGTCAATCTTACGCATAGAAAAAAATCTCGTTTTAGCACTTTTTCTTTGGGAATGAAACAGCGCTTAGCAATCGCTTCCAGCCTATTGGGTAATCCTTCAGTATTGATTTTAGATGAACCGACCAATGGATTGGACCCTGCGGGCATTGCAGAAATAAGGACACTGATAAAAAAATTGAACCTTGAAGGAACTACCATCATTATGGCTAGTCATTTGTTGGATGAGGTAGAAAAAGTTTGTACGCATGTGGCGATATTGAAAAAGGGTGAGCTGGTAGCTACCGGAGGTGTGCATGAGATCTTGGCCAATGAAGATGTTGTAGAAATTGGCGCAGCGGATATGGCTGCATTGCACTTATTGGTTCAACAATTTTCAGGCTACAATAGTATGAAGCTCGAGGGCAGTCTGATACAGCTTTTTTACCCAATTGGAACCATTGATTTGGAAGGGATTAATCGGCATTTTTTTAATGAAGGTATTGTACTCAATCATCTACAGTTAAAAAGAAAAAGCTTGGAGTCGAAATTTATGGAATTAACTAACTAAGCATAAAGAAATATAATGATCAGATTATTAAAGATAGAATGGCTAAAAATAAAAAACTATACAGCTTTTATTATTGTGAGTGTTTTTTTTGTTATTGGAGTTGTAGCAGTAAATTATATCATATTTGTTGTAAACAATAATATGATCAGTCAGTCGCAGGCAGTTATTTTGACCGGTAAATTTTCTCCTTTTCAATTTGACAAAACCTGGCAAACCACCAGTTATGCTGCGGGATGGTTATTGCTATTGCCTGCATTGATGCTGATTATTTTGATTACCAATGAATTTACATTTCGAACACACCGTCAAAATATCATTGATGGTTGGTCGAGGCTGCAGTTCATCCATGTTAAGATTGTGATGGCTTTATTGGTTGCTGTTTTCTCTGCCATCCTAGTTTTTTTTACTGCACTAGCATTTGGTTTTTCTTCTGGAACACCATTTTCAACGCACGGGATTACTCATGTTGGATTTTTCTTTTTAAAAGCATTATCCTATAATATGATTGCACTTTTAATAGGGGTATTGATCAGGCGCACCGGATTTGCGATTGGCGTTTTTTTTATTTATATGGGTGTCGAAAATTTCATTTCACAGTTGCTGGATGTATGGAGTGTTCGCTTGAGAAAACACAATAATCTGGACCTTGGAAGTATGGGAGACTACCTTCCTATGAATTCAGCAGATGGAATGCTGACTTTTCCTTCAAACCCTTTGAAGTTAATGGCAAAGGGCGTATTGCCAACCGATTATCCTTGGTTGGTATTAAGTCTGTGCATTGTTTACCTGTTAGTTTTTTATTGGGCAACGGTTAACCGTATGCTAAAAACAGACCTCTGAGGGATTTAAGGATGCGACAGTTGATGCAGGGCGGACTCAATGGAAGGATATAAAAAAGTAAATCCGGTTTGTTTTATTTTAGCGCAATCAACGGTGGTACTTTTTAACACTTCAATACTTCTTTCACCCATCATTAATTTCAACAAAAACTTGGGCACATGCATCGGGATATAGAATTTACCCTTCAGTTGATGGGCTAACTCTATCGTCAATTCCTGATTGGTTACCGGGCTAGGAGCTACTGCATTGTAAGTTCCAGCCAGTTGTTCGTTTTGGATGCCTTCAATAAAAAGCCTGCACAAGTCATCTATATGGATCCAGCTAACTTTTTGTTTGCCGCTTCCTAAAATGGCTGCCACTCCGAGATGGAGCGGTTTTTTAAATTCCGTCAATGCTCCTCCTGTGTTACTCAATACGATGCCTATTCGAAATTTTATCAGTCGGATACCCAATTGTTCCATCGGCTCGATACTCTCTTCCCATCGTTTACAAGTTTCTCCAAGAAATCCTTTTGCTGCCGGATCCGTTTCAATAAATGCTTTTTCATTTGGAGCAGCATCTTCGCCATACCAGCCAATTGCGGATGCACTGATCACTGTTTTTATAGCATGTGCATTGTTGCGCAAGGCTTTTAGTAGTAATGTGCTGCTCTCAGTTCTACTTTTAACTATTTCTGCTTTATACGCTTCGGTCCATTTTTTATCTACTACTCCGGCTCCCGCCAGATGAACTAGGCAGGTAGCCTTTTGGAGCGCGTTGATATCGATTGTTTGTTTAGCTAAATCCCAAATTGCATACGATACATTTGGGTTGGCAGGTTTTGAAAGGGGGATTCTTCTTGTTAAAATAATAATCTGATGCCCCTGGGCCAATAAATGTTTTGTTAATTGTTGGCCTACCATTCCTGTGCCACCTGAAATTAATACTGTTTGCATACTTAATTTTACTGCTATTGCGTTTAAAAATAAAAAAAGGGCACAACTTGCGGGAACTGATAAAATCATTGCCCTTAAAAGCTTACTTTTATTATTGTAAAGATAGTGTAACTTTAAAATGGGGCATGATACGTTTTGTCAAAAAAATAAAAATGTTCCAATCGATATTGCTATCGATAAAAAAATATAAATCAATAAATATGAAGGGTATAATTTATGTAACCTATTTCCTGCTTTTTTCAACGCTTTCCTTTGCTCAAAAAGTAACTTATTCTGAAATTCAAAGAGAGGATAGTCGCGAAATTAGTTTTGATATTATCGGAAAAATAAAAGAAAACATTTTCATTTTTAAAAATGCCCGGTATAAATATAACTTAAGTGTTTACAATGCTGAAGATATGGAATTGAAAGAAAAGGTCGACTTGGATTTTATTCCTGAAAAATCTTTTAATGTAGATTATGTATCAATGCCTGATAATTTCTATTTTATTTATCAGTACCTGCGTAAAGGGGTAGTGTATTGTATGGGTGCAAAAATGGACTTGAATGGCCATTTGGTTGACCAGCCCATTTTATTAGATACTACGCAGGTTGGAGCGTTTGGAGATAATAAAATATATACTACCATCAACAGCGAGGATAAGAAACAAATCATGGTTTTTAAAATTCAAAAAAGGAACGATCAATTTAAATTTGTAACGCTATTGTTAGACAAGAATTTACAGTTGACACACAAGTCACGTGCAACGATTGAATATGATGAGCGTAGAGATGTGTTTACTGATTTTTCGCTCGATAATGAAGGGAATTTCATTTTTACAAAATCGGAAAAATCTGGTAACAAATCCAACTCCTCTTCGCTTTACCTTATTAGTAAAGCGCCATTTCAAGATTCATTTTCTCAAAGACAAATAGATTTAAAGGGGCTTTTTATAGATGAGGTAAAAATAAAAATTGACAATGTTAACAAGCATTACCTTTTTAATTCTTTTTATTATATGGTAAATCGTGGCAATATCGATGGGATACTTTGTACTGTATGGGATGTGAAGGGGGATACTGCCTATTCCACTGTATTTACAAGGTTAGATGCTAGCATAAGAGACATTGCCAAATCAAAAGGAAACAGCAAATTTGCATTGAACGATTTTTTTATTCGCAATGTAATTTTAAAAAAAGATGGCAGTTATATGATCGCTGCTGAAGATTATTCCACCCAAACAAGTGGCAATAATACGGGATGGAATCGGTGGAATTATCTGTATGGTTCACCTTTTACAAGTCCGTATGATTATTATTATTACAATCGCTCCTACGGAGGTTTTTATAGGCCTTATAGTAGTTTTAATAATGCGCAAACTACTCGGTATTACTGTAATAATATTTTACTGTTAGATGTGAACGAAACTGGTAATGTAGTCGGCGATAAAGTGATTAGTAAGGAGCAATATGCAGATGACAATGACAACTTCCTATCTTTTTCCACTTTTATTACAGGGTCTGAAATACATTTCCTGTACAATATTTTTGAAAAAAGGGATAAGTTTTTAACAGATAATACCATTACCTCCAGTGGGGTAATGAAAAGAAACCCTACCATTAAAAGTGTAGATCGGGGGTTTGAATTTATGCCAAAATTGAGCAAACAGATTGGTGCTAGACAAATTATTGTCCCCTGCAGTTATCGCAGTCAAATATGTTTTGCTAAAATTGAATTTTAATCATTGTAGGATGAGCAGGCTACTGCTTTTTCTACCTCCTCTATTGCTAAATCTTTTTCATGAAAAGGTCATGCCTACACCTAGTTAAAAATCCAATCCTAAACTTAGGTTCAATACCGGCTTTCCTTTAAAAATGCCATTCATTGGCCATCCCGCATCAAATCTTAAAAAATACCCCAATAGGGTACTTCTTGCACCAAAGCCATATCCGCCTGCAAAGGGACCGATACCTCCCACCGTGCTTACCACTTGAATTGGAGGCTCACCTAAGATTACGGATGGGCGCTGAAGCCCATTGTAACTTCCATTCCACGCTGCTCCCAAATCAACGAACTGTACCAACTGGAAATTGCGTAAAAAAGCGTTGTTGATGGGCCTACTAAATAAAGTGGAAAAGACCGGCAGCCTGAATTCACTGTTTAGGATTACATTATTATTTCCGTTTGAAACATTTTGATTGAAGCCCCTCATATTTACAGCAAGACTTTGAAAAGTATAGTAGTTGTCGGCTGCTGGTTGGTTATAGTTATTAAATTTGGGGAATAGCCATCCATCCGTCCCTCCGAGGTAGTAGATCGTTTTTTGATTGCCCCAGCTAAATTCACCCGCAGCACGGCCTGCCCAAATAAAATTTCGGTAGATGGGATAATAATAACGGGCATCCATTCCCCAATTAAAATTATATTTACCCGTGCTGTATATTTCTTTACTTACATCCGTGTTCCAATCGAAGTAAAGTTTATATCTCATGCCATTCCAAATATTTTGGGTTGGGTTGAGGGTATTGTCATATACATATTCAACATGTGTAGTTACAAATTTTCTTTTTATGTCTGGTTCCTTCAAACTATTGATATCATTAATATCTGTATAGAAGAAACTTCGATCACTTCTGAAACCTACATCTAATTTTATTCTTTTACTGTTGTCAAATGGGTAGGATGCATTGGCCTGATAAAGATTGGTGAAAATTCTGCCATTGTTGGCACCCACCACATTTCTATAATACGTGGTTCCCCAATCTATTCTTCTTTTTAAATTTTGATAACTCATCAGCCATTCATTGTCTTTTAAATTAGTAGATAATTTAAAAGCACCGGTAATTTTTATGTCTTCCATTAATTCGGAAGTGCCTAATCGTATCAGGCCATTCAACACCGAATTGGAAGAGAGGTTAATGGGTCCTTGACCACCTGTATAAGGCTGGTATCGGTTATAGAGTACAGAGTTATTAAAGGATAAGCCTCCGTAATCAGCTCCAAATTTCATCGGTTTGTATACAAATAGCTTTGCTTTTTTGAGTACTGCATTGTATTCACCTCCTTCTGTATCACTTGTCTTGGCAGACTTGCCTACAGCCTTTTTCTCAGTTTCAAATTCAGTTTGAAAAGCATTGGCTTCAATGACAACAGTATCCTGTGTGGGTAAGGGAGAATCTAGCTTGTCGGCAGATTTCATTTCGATTTTATCCGCCATTACTATTGCTTTCATATAAGAGGTAGGCGGTACCGTTATGTTTCTGCGACGAAGCGTATTTTCGTCAATCTTTAATTTATACAATGTTTTTTGATCACTTTGTCGGGTAACTTCACTCACCTGATTGTTGGTACCGGCAATCCTTGTTTCGGCTACACTGCTTTCATAATTGGTTAGCGGAAAAGTATAGGCAGAATCCTTCGAAACAGCTACCACTGCAATAGAATCTACATCCATTTTTTTATAAACCTTTAGCGTACTGTCTATTTCTTTTAAAGATGGATTTCTGAGAATTTCATCAGCGATTAATATTAGTGTATCAAGTCCGGCTGCCTTGGTGGTAAAGAAACCTGCATATCTGTTCGCCACACCATTTTCATCACTGATAAAGGTAAAGTGGTTTGAATTATAAGGCATCGGATAGCGGGCATTACCATATTGCTGATGGGATAATTGTGTAATTTGGTTGAGTGAGGGTTTGTTTCCAAAATTGGTAATGAGAAAAACATTATAGTTGTTTTTACTGGGCAACACCGTATCACCTGATTTTGCATCTGCACTAGGCCGATTACTTGCGAAAATGATCCCCGTTTTTCCAGGGAATGAAACAAAAGTTGCGTCTAGGTCATCATATACGTCATCGGTAATCTGTTGCACTTTTTCATTTTCTAAATTGAGGGTAAAAATATCCGTATGGCCATTTTTTATAGCACTCAATAAAAGCGTTTTGCTATCGAGCATGTATTTTACATCCTGAATCTGTTGAAACTGGTTAGTTAAATCTAGTTTGGGAGATTTTATTCGGGTTACTACATCATACACAAATAACTTCAGTCTTCCTTCCTGACTATAGATTACGGTAAGCCTTGTCCCTTTTGGATCCCAAGCCATAATAGGGTAGCTGGGATTGGTTTCATTTTTGTAACTCCGGATGCCGTATTTGAGCAAAGTGGTAAAGCTAAAATCTTCACTCAGTTTTAATTTTACCAATCCCTTTTTATATTCTACAAAGGCATAGGTATTGTTTTTGGCAACTGGATTTACATTGATTCGGTAATAGTCCTGTCTTTTGTTGATGTCAAAACTTTCTATAACATTGCCTTTAGGGTAAGCCTTTCTTTTTGAAATATCATTCGAATATTTCTCCCCCTCAAATTCCATAAATTCACTCAAAACATTTTTAAATTTTTGTTTGCAAATTTGTATGCAAGCACGATTTAAATTTTTGTACACACGGGCGAGATAAAACAGATAAGTGACATTTTCTTTTTTATATTTCTCTTCAATAAAATGCCAGAATGAATGTCCAGCTAGCAGCGGCTTTTCAAATGCAAACTGGTAAAAATTTCGATAATTACCACTGAGGATTTCACTTTTCAATTCATCATCGAGCGCTGTATTCCAGTTCTCTCCAGCAAAAGCTACATACCCATTGGTTAACCATTTGGGTAAATCTAGTAGCGCCTGGTTTCCGGCAACTTCACCTAGGTCGTCACCAAATAGAATATTGTCTGTTAAAATTCGGGCAATCCCTTCCCTGATTTGTTTTCGTAAATGTGCATGGTCTCCATTAAAATAAACCACCATTTTATTGTTCACCAATTGGGTTGCTCCGCCAGTAATCTGCCAGTCAATGCCTATTCCAATATTTGATTGCTGAAGGTCAGCAAATTCATTGTATACGATAATGTTGGCCCTACGTTGTAGACTATATTCTGTAAAGGCTTCTATTTTGGGAGTTTCTTCTTCTGCGACTTGCGCTATAAATTTGGCTAGTTCCTGGCCATTTTGATTAAAATAAGTATTGAAATTTTTGGTTTGGTAGTACTGCCATTTAAATTTTTTAAATTGCACTCGATTTTTACCAAATTCCACCGTGTTTACCTGTGCCGATGCGGTATGGGATCCAAGCAAAAGAATGCAGAGGGATGTAAAAATTATGCTGAACTTTGCCATGCTGAATTTCATATTTGGTAATATAAATAATGTATCTAAATTAATCATAAAAATATTGCTTTATTAAGTAAACAAATTGCTAATGTTTAAAATAAAATCTTTTACTTTCAATCCTATCGGAGAAAATACTTATTTACTCTATAATGAGTCAAAACAGTGTATTATAATTGATCCAGGATGTTATTTTGACGAGGAAAAGGATAGCTTCAAGGCCTTTATTACTCAAAATGAGCTAAAACCAACGCAATTACTCAATACCCACTGCCACCTAGATCACGTTTTTGGCAACAAAATGGTGGCGGAGACCTACCAGTTAACCCTGCAGATGCACGAAAGGGAAAAATTGGTACTATCCTATGCCCCAACATCTGGATTGATGTACAATCTGCCTTTTGACAATTATGAAGGGGGGGTTATTTTACTAAAAGAGGGCGACAGTTTGCTATTGGGACAAGATGAATTGAAAGTAATCGAAGTTCCTGGGCACTCTCCTGGAAGCATTTGCTTTTATTGTGCCAAACAACATTTTTTAATTGGGGGCGATGTATTGTTTCAAGGAAGCATCGGCAGAACGGACTTGCCTTTGGGTGATCACGAGGCTTTAATACATCATATTAAAACTAAATTACTGGTATTGCCAGAAGAAACGGTGGTATACAGTGGGCATGGTGCAACTACCACCATTGGTGAGGAAAAGGCGAATAACCCCTATCTAAGGTGAAATAGCAGAGGCCGATAGCTGCAGGGATTTCCATTTTTTTTCGTAATTCATGATTGATACGATAAAAAAAGCCCTATCAGGGGTTATTTATTTTCCATACATAGCTCTATTAAAACACTGTTGGTTCCTTTTGGATGTAAAAAACATACCAATTTATTATCCGCCCCCAGTTTGGGTATTTCGTTTAACAGTGTAAACCCTTCCGTTTGTAACCTTGCCATTTCGGCCTCGATATCGGCTACTTCAAGTGCAATATGATGAATTCCTTCCCCTTTTTTTTCAATGAATTTGGCAATGACCCCATCTTGGGTACTGCTTTCCAATAGTTCAATTTTTGTATCACCCTTTTGAAAAAAGGCGGTATTTACTTGTTCTGTTTCAACTATTTCGGTCTTATAACAATCTGTATTAAGTAGCTTTTCAAAAAGCGGGATCGAAATTGAGAGTTCTTTTACGGCAATACCAATATGTTCAATTTTTAGCATAGATGAGTTTTTTGACTGTTTTGGTGCTCAATGTTTACGAAATAGGTAAAATGAATGGCTCGAAGCCTTGGAGAGGGCTTAAATAAATCCATTTATTGTAAATTTGCATTGTAATATAAAAATAGAAGAATATGTTGAAGTTACCGATTTATCTAGATAACAATGCTACCACCCCAATGGACCCGAGGGTTTTGGAAGCGATGACCCCTTATTTTTTAGAGCATTTTGGCAATGCGGCCAGCCGTAATCATCCTTTTGGCTGGGAAGCAGAAGAAGCAGTAGACTATGCACGTGAGCAGGTGGCTAAATTAATTGGTGCCGATCCAAAAGAGATCATTTTTACAAGTGGTGCTACTGAGGGCGATAATCTGGCAATTAAGGGCATTTTTGAAATGTATGCAAGTAAAGGCAATCATATTATTACTGCTACCACTGAACATAAAGCAGTGTTGGATACTTGTAAGCATATTGAAAAAGCAGGGGGAGAGGTGACTTATTTGAAGGTAAAGCCGGATGGTTTAATCGATCTGAATGAGTTGGAAGCAGCTATTCGCCCCACTACTATTCTAATAGCGATTATGTATGCCAATAATGAAATTGGAACAGTTCAGCCAATTAGTGCAATTAGCGCCATTGCTAAAAAACACGGGGTGCTACTTTTTACAGATGCTGTACAGGCGGTAGGTAAAATTCCGGTGGATGTAAACAAAGATGGAATTGACTTAATGGCATTTACTGCCCATAAAATGTATGGTCCCAAAGGAGTGGGTGCCCTATATGTTCGAAGAAAAAATCCTCGTGTAAAAGTTACCGCACAAATGGACGGGGGCGGACACGAAAGAGGAATGCGTAGCGGAACACTCAATGTACCCGGTATAGTAGGATTTGGTAAAGCCTGTGAAATATGTATGCAGGATATGGAAGCAGATACCAAACGAATCAGCAAACTAAGGGATAAGTTGGAAACGGAATTAATGAAGCTGGAAGAGGCGTATATCAATGGAAGTACCGAACACCGTTTACCACATGTGACCAATATTTCTTTTAAGCATGTAGAAGGAGAAGGGTTGTTGATGGGATTCAATAAAAATATCGCATTAAGTTCCGGCTCGGCTTGTACTTCTGCTTCACTCGAACCATCTTATGTGTTGAAAGCATTGGGTTTAGGGGATGATTTGGCACACAGTTCACTTCGTTTTGGCCTTGGCCGTTTCACCAATGAGGAGCAAATTGATTATACCATCAAGGCTATCAGCGAAACGGTACTAAAGTTAAGGGATATGAGCCCGCTCTGGGAAATGTATAAGGAGGGGATAGATTTAAGTAAAATTGAGTGGGCAGCACATTAATTTATAAATAAACAAAATAATAAGTAGGAAACTTAGTTAAAGTATTTGATTCATTTTTTAGTTTTCTTAATTTCACATTTTTAAATTTACAACTATGGCATATTCGGAAAAAGTAATTGATCATTACCAAAATCCCAAAAATGTGGGTACGCTCGATAAAAGCAGTAAGAATGTAGGAACTGGGCTTGTAGGAGCTCCTGAGTGCGGCGATGTAATGCGTTTGCAAATTGAAGTAGATGATGCAACCGGCATGATTACAGATGCAAAATTTAAAACCTTTGGTTGTGGTTCTGCAATTGCTTCTTCTTCTTTGGCTACAGAATGGCTAAAAGGGAAAAGTATTGATGAGGCACTTACTGTAGACAATATGGATTTTGTGGAAGAGTTGAATCTGCCACCTGTAAAAATTCACTGTTCAGTGTTGGCAGAAGATGCGATTAAAGCTGCTATCAACGATTACAGGGTAAAAAATGGCATGGATTCGATTAAGTTTGAGGAATCTGTGGTTCACTAGGTCTTTGAAAGCCTAAACTGCGGATACGCTTGAATGCGTACAAAAGAACAAAAGTTTTAAAAATGAATAGTAACGGTTCAAATATATCGGACAATAATGCGGTAGCGGAAGCAGCTCCTTTGGTTGCACCTATGGCCTTGGATAATGCTATTTATATCAGCGACAAGGCAAAGGAAAAGGTGATTACGCTAATGAAGGATGCAGGCTTGGCAGAGGATCCATCCTATTTTTTGCGAGTAGGCGTAGTAGGGGGAGGATGTAGTGGCTTAAGTTATAAAATGGACTTCGACAATGAGCAAAAGCCAATGGATCAATCTTTTGAAGACAAGGGGATTAAAATTGTAACCGACCTCAAAAGCTTTTTGTACCTGGTTAATACCGAGCTGGAATTTAGTGATGGACTGAATGGTAAGGGCTTTTATTTCGACAATCCCAATGCTAGTAGAAGTTGTGGTTGTGGTGAAAGTTTTGCTGTATAGTTTACACTTCGCTTAAATAAGTTGTAGAAACGAACAATATTCCCGGTTGCCGAAGGTAGCCGGGCTTTTTTTGCCCCCATCTTGATGGTGCCGTTGATTTGGAAATGGGTGCTTTTAAGTAGGATAAGGTCTGGAATAAAAAGTCCCGCCTTTTGGGCGGGACTGAGCAGTTAGTTTTGGTAAATAACTATTGTTTGGTAAATATCTGAGGTACGAAGGGCGGTTTTATTAGAAACATCCAAGAGCGTACTTCAAGTGGTAATATATTAGCAGTTTAATCAAGAACAATAGACAAAGACTTTATTTAAAACGCTGCATTGGAGCAATAATTTTTTTTATAAATCACCCAAGCGGTCGAATTAAGAAATATCATTATATAATTAAATTGAAACCAAATCATATTTAAACAAAATGATTGTAGGCGCTAAGCAGTAAATTGCATCTAATATTATTATCCATGTGGAGTATTTGTAAAAAGGAATTGCACCAATTTTTTAGTAACCTTACGGGGTACATTGCCATTATTTTGTTTTTACTAGTAAATGGTTTTTATTTGTTTGTATTAAATGATAGCAATCTTTTTGATTTTGGGTATGCTACCCTGGATACATTTTTTGAACTATCTCCCTGGGTAATGATTTTTTTAGTACCCGCTATCACGATGCGTTCCTTATCCGAAGAATTTAGATCTGGCACAATTGAGGTATTGCAAACCAGTCCGCTCACCAAATTTCAGATCGTTGCAGGTAAATACATTGCTATATTAGGGGTACTCATCTTTGTAATTGCGCCTACCTTCATTTATATCGTTACGATCAAGCGCTTGAGTGCCGGGGGAGGAATTGATGGAGGCGGTATTGCTGGTAGTTATATAGGCCTTTTTTTATTGGCATCTGTATTTGCGGCGATTGGTTTATGCGGCAGCAGCTTTACTAATAATGCGGTAGTAGCTTTTTTAACCAGTGCTTTTGCTTGCTTGCTACTTTATTATGGTTTCAATGCAATTAGTAAGCTACCAGTTTTTCAGGCGAAAGCGGATTATTATATAGAAATGTGGGGGATTGATTTTCATTACAAAAGTGTAAGTCGCGGGCTGTTAGATACTAGGGATATCATTTATTTTGGAAGTCTCATTACACTGTTTCTTTTGATCACCATTAAAAATTTACTTAAGCGATAACTATCATATAAATGAAATTATTTTATTATAAAATAGTAAAGAGTAAAGCCTGGTTGCCGCTTAGTATCCTACTGCTAATTGCAATGAATTGGGCGGCATCTTTTTTTCATTCCAGTATTGACTTTACCAATGAAAAAAGATTTACCCTTTCCAGCACCACTCAAACTATTCTTACCAACTTGGATAGCACAGTGGATATTTCAGTGTTTCTTTCGGGCGATATCAAATCAGAGTTTAAGAAACTTGCGAATAGTACCCGGGAGCTATTGGAAAATTTCAAGAATTATGGCGGCAATAATATTCAGTACAGTTTTGAAATTCCTGGGGATGGCTTAGATGATTCTGCCAAATCAAAAGTATTCGAATCCCTCATTGAAATGGGCTTGCGGCCTACCAACCAGCAGGTACAAGTAAAGGAGGGAGAAGGGGTAAATAATCGGCAGATATTTCCAGGTGCAATCGTTCGCTATCATGGAAAAACCATTGCCATAGATCTGCTGCAGGGACAGGTTCAAAAAAGCGTTTTTAATTCCAGTGATCTGTTGGATAAAAATTCCTTGAATAGTGCAGAAGCTTTATTGGAGTATAAATTTTCCCATGCAATCCAACAGTTAACCCAAGCCCAAATTCCCTTAGTGGGCTATGTGTATGGAAATGGAGAGCCAAAATATGGGTTCCTTCCGGTAAATGATGTTTTTGAAACCCTCGGGCGAAATTTTATTGTTGATACCATTAATTTAAAATCGCAGCCATTTATTCCTCGCGAATTTAATACGTTGGTGATTGTTAAACCAGTCGAAAAATTTAACGATGAAGAAAAATTCAAACTAGACCAGTATGTAATGAATGGCGGTAATATTTTATTTTTAATTGATGTATTATATGCCGAAAGGGATAGTATTCAAAATGGAGATCTGATTGCCTATGCTCGAGACCTGAATTTAAATGATCTGTTATTCCGCTATGGAGTAAGGGTCAATACAGACTTGATTGCGGATAAGCATTGCGATTTGATACCGGTTGAAGTGGGAAGTGTTGGCGGTCAAAGCCAGCAGCAGTTATTACCTTGGCCTTATGCGCCTTTATTGCAATCTGGTTCGGCACATGGTATTGTAAAAAATCAAGCTGACGTATTAGGGCAATTTGTAAATTCCATCGATACGGTGGAGGCTGTGGGCATTACCAAAACAATTCTGCTTTCCACTTCTGAAAATGCATACACTATGGCAACTCCAGCCAGAATTGAATTGAATAGTTTGCAAACTCAGGAATCAATCACCAAGTACAATCGTAAAAACATTCCCGTTGCAGTTTTGTTGGAAGGTAAATTTTCTTCCCTCTATGCCAATAGAGTAAGTCAGGCACAGCTTGATACTTTGCATCAGTATAGTGCAGAATTTAAAAGGGAGTGTACAAACCGAGGAAAAGTAATCGTAGTAAGTGATGCCGATATTGTGATCAACCAGGTTTCGGATAAGATAGGGCCGCTACCCATGGGAACTAATAAGTATACTAAAGTGGGCTATGCCAATAAGGATTTCTTTTTGACTTGTACAGAGTATCTAGCTAATAAGGACAATGTGTTAGAAGCGAAGGCGAAGGATTATACCCTTCGATTACTGGATGTAAAAAAGGTGGAGGAGCAAAGAAATAGTTGGCAACTAATCAACCTATTGTTACCGATATCCTTGGTTTGCCTTTTTGCCTTATTTTACCAATGGAGAAGAAAAATAAATTATACGATTTAAAAAATCAATTAATTAAATAAAATCATGAATAATAGCTTGTTGATTTATATTGTTTTTGGCGCTGTAGTCTTACTGGCATTGGTTTTTGACCTAGGGTTGCTTAGTAAAAAAAATACCGTCATAACGCTTAAAAATGCAATTGTACAAACTGTATTTTGGGTAGCATTGGCCTTTGCCTTTGGTGCATTTGTTTGGTTTGAAAATGGCGCAAATGATGCGCTACAATATTTATCTGCTTATCTGTTGGAATGGTCGCTATCCATCGACAATATTTTTGTATTCATCATTATTTTTTCATTTTTTGGAGTGAAAAATCAGGATTATTCTAGAGTGTTATTGCTGGGAATTTTGATGGCCATTGTTTTTAGGATCCTCTTTATCGCTGTAGGCAGCGGATTGGTTGCTCGATTTGAATGGATTATGTATATATTCGGAATGTTTTTGGTGTATACGGGTGTTAAAATGTTTTCCAGTAGTGATGAAGAAGAGTTTAACCCGGAGGAGAGCTTTGCATTTAAAATGATGAAAAGGTTTATGCCTACTACCAATGCTGAGCCCAATGGAAGGTTTATTATCAAAAAAAACAATAAAATTTTATTTACCAAACTTTCCATGGTGGTGGTGATGCTGGGGCTGATCGATATCGTTTTCGCTATTGATTCCATCCCAGCGGTTTTTTCGATTATACCTGATCCAAACAAAAAATTGTTGATTTATTCTTCCAATATTTTTGCTGTATTGGGTTTAAGAAGTTTATTCTTTTTGTTGCGAGGGGCTGCTAGTAGATTCGATTTTTTGCAACAGGGAATCGCCATTGTACTAGTATTTATCGGAGTTAAAATGTTGGTCGTTCAATGGATACATTTACCGGTTTGGGTATCATTGTTAATGATTGTATTTTGCATTTCGGGGTCTATTTTTTACTCTATCCATCACAATCGAAAGGGAGTGCCGGCAGATGTGAAAGAGTAGAAACTTTTAAAATAAATTAGTGGTGGCGAATGAAGTGGGTGTTATTTTGACTGAAAAAGTTTTTATATTTTAAATACATAAAAGAGTCCATTGGTTTATTCAATTGAACAAATAGCGGAAATTGTTAGTGGCGAATTTTTACTCAATGAAAAATCCGGCACATTGATTGAGCACCTATTGCTTGATAGCCGTAAACTTTTGTTTCCCGAGTCTTCCATTTTTTTTGCATTAGATGGCCCAAGAAGAAACGGTCATTCATTTGTAAGGGATTTATATAATAAAGGGGTAAGGGATTTTGTAATTTCGGAGCCTGCAGGATTAGAGGCTATTGAAATGTACCCGGGTTCAAATTTCTTACTGGTCAGCGATGTGCTTTCTGCGCTTCATTCATTAGCAGCTTTCCACCGCAAACAATTTAACATTCCTGTTATTGGCATTACAGGTAGCAATGGAAAAACAATTGTAAAAGAATGGCTTTATCAGTTATTGCAAGATGATTATACCATTGTGCGAAGTCCTAAAAGTTACAATTCTCAAATTGGGGTGCCACTGAGTGTTTGGCAGATGAATGAAACGCATACATTGGCAATTTTTGAAGCTGGAATATCTCAGCCTGATGAGATGGTAAAATTGGAGAAAATTATCCAACCTAGTATTGGCGTGTTTACCAATATCGGTGATGCACATGGAGAGGGCTTCTCGTCCGTTGATCAGAAAATTGCTGAAAAATTAAATTTGTTTATCCAATCTGATATAGTTGTTTATGGAACAGATCAACCTGATTTGGAATTGGGCGTAAATCAATTTATTAATAAAAAAGGTATTGAGGGCCAATGTAAATTTTTTGCTTGGGGCAAAAAAGGAACTGCTTTATTGGAGCTGTTAGGCATTCAAAAAGAAAAACAGCAAACAATTATTTCTGCCCACGATCATCGGTCAAAGAACAATGATTCAAATTCTTCCCTAAGTTCTCCTATTTCTATCACCATACCATTTACAGATGATGCATCCATTCAGAATGCAATTACTTGTTGGTGTGTATTATTGCATTTGAAAATCCCTACGTTGGATATTCAAAAAAGAATGTTGCAGCTTAAGGCCGTAGAAATGCGGCTTGAATTAAAGCAAGGCATCAATAACTGTTCTGTGATCAATGACAGTTATAGTGCGGACATCAATTCTTTAACCATAGCATTGGACTTTCTAGTTCAGCAGCAACAGCATCCTACTCGGACATTAATATTGAGTGATATTTTAGAGTCGGGTAAAACTGGCATTGAATTATATGGGGCAGTGGCATCTATTTTACAACAAAAAAAAATTCAACGTTTTATAGGAATTGGACCAGGTATTTTCAAGCACCAGCAGGTCTTTCACAATATTCCACAAAGCTTTTTCTTTTCTTCCATTGCTGAATGCATGCAGCAGTTTTATTCCATTCATTTTCACAATGAGACCATTTTACTAAAAGGGGCAAGGGTATTTGAATTTGAGCAAATAAGCCATTTGCTGGAAGAAAAAATGCACCAGACTGTATTGGAAATTAATTTAAACGCTGTGACGCATAATTTAAAAGCGTATCAGCAATTATTACAACCCGGTGTAAAACTGATGGCGATGGTAAAAGCCTTCAGCTATGGTAGTGGCGGTTTTGAGATTGCCAATTTATTGCAGTTTCAGCAGGTAGATTATCTGGCGGTTGCCTATGCGGATGAGGGAGTTGAATTAAGACGGGCGGGCATTAATTTACCAATACTAGTGTTAAATCCTGAGGAGGCAACTTTTGATGTGATGGTAAACTATCATCTCGAACCTGAATTATATTCCTTTGGTATTTTAAATGGCTTTCAACAATACTTGGAGCGGTCTGCAGTTAAAAATTTCCCAGTGCATATCAAATTGGATACCGGCATGCATCGCTTGGGTTTTGAAACCAAAGACTTGTTTGAATTAGGGGAGTTGTTACAGTCAACAAGCCCTTTTAAAGTACAGTCTGTTTTTTCTCATCTTGCTGCAAGCGATTCTGCAGAACATGATTCATTTACCAAGTTACAGGCAGAAGAATTTTTAAAAGGCTGTGCAATTTTGCATACCGCACTTGGTTATACTTTTATTCGTCATATCGCTAATACCTCTTCCATTCACCGACATCCTAATTTGCAGTTAGATATGGTTCGTCTAGGCATTGGTTTGTATGGAGTTGATAGCAATTTGGAAATGCAGTCGAAACTTAAAAATGTGAGTACTTTAAAAACGACTATTTCGCAAATTAAGCAGGTGGCAGCTGGCCAAAGTATTGGTTATAGTAGAATGGGTAGAGTTAATACTGACACCTTGATTGCAACAGTTCGAATAGGCTATGCAGATGGTTATCCGCGGGTTTTAAGTAATGGGGTGGGTAGTATGTGGGTGAAGGGAAACTTGGTGCCTGTTATTGGTAATGTTTGTATGGATATGACCATGTTGGATATAACGGGAACTAGTATCCGGGAAGGAGATGAAGTAATTGTGTTTGGAGAATCCCTTCCGGTGACGGATCTGGCCAGTAGTGCCCAAACGATAGCGTATGAAATATTAACAGGTGTTTCACAGCGGGTTAAGCGAGTATATTTCGAAGAATAGGGACTTCATTTCCATCCATAGCCTGAAACCATTTATCCATTATCTTTGCAACTTATGATTAAAGCCAGACATGTAACACTTATTATTTTATTGGTTGTAGTAGCCGACCAGGCGCTTAAATTCTATATTAAAACCAATTACTACATGAACGAGAACCATAACATTTTGGGCAATTGGTTTCGTTTGTATTTCGTAGAAAACGAAGGGATGGCCTATGGATGGAAATTTGGTGGAGAAGCAGGCAAAATGATGCTTACTTTATTCAGGTTGGGTGCGGTTGTTTTTGGTGTTTGGTACCTTAGAAGCATTATTCAAAAAAAGTATAACAAGGGGTTTATAATTTGTGCCGCTTTGATTTTTGCGGGTGCATTGGGTAATCTAATAGATAGTATGTTTTATGGGATGATTTTTGAGGAGAGTGCTCAAGGAAGTTATCTAGTGGCGAAAATATTCCCTGCTCATGGATATGCAGGATTTCTGCATGGCAGAGTGGTGGACATGCTTTATTTTCCAGTCATCAGCAATGTACACTTTCCTTCCTGGGTACCTATCTGGGGTGGCGAGGAATTCGAATTTTTTCGTCCTATTTTTAACCTTGCGGATGCTGCCATTTCTTCGGGTGTAATCACCATTCTGGTATTCCAAAAAAAGTTTTTCAGCAATCAAAATCCTCCTGAAAATCATCATACACAAGAAACCGGTGCAGTAGTGAACGATGATGTGCAGGTGCAATAATTTTTAATTTCCCAATACGCGCCTAATCAGTTTTTCCCACCATGTTGGCTGGAATTACCCATGCATCAAATTCCTCGGGTGTAACATAGCCCAGCTTTACAGCCATTTCTTTTAAAGTAGTACCTTCTTTATGTGCTTTCTGTGCTATTTCAGCAGCTTTATAGTAACCAATCTTTGTGTTAAGGGAAGTTACCAGCATCAGGCTATTGTCTACATGTTTTTTAATATTTGCCTCGATTGGTGCCAGCCCAATTGCACATTTGTCATTGAAGGATACACAGCCATCTCCGATAAGACGTGCGCTATGAAGAAAATTATAGATCATCACTGGTTTAAATACATTGAGTTCAAAATGTCCCATGCTTCCGCCAATACCGATGGTAACATCATTGCCCATTACCTGTGCGGCAATCATGGTTAAGGCTTCGCATTGTGTGGGGTTTACTTTTCCTGGCATAATGGAAGATCCAGGCTCATTGTCTGGGATATAAATTTCACCTATGCCCGACCGTGGGCCAGAAGAAAGCATGCGGATATCATTGGCAATTTTCATTAAGCTTACGGCCACCATTTTCAGTGCACCATGGGCTTCCACAATCGCATCATGAGCTGCCAGCGCTTCAAATTTATTTTCAGCAGTAATAAATGGAAGGCCAGTTAATGTGGCAATATGTTTCGCTACATTAACAGAATAGCCTTCTGGGGTATTGATGCCGGTACCTACTGCGGTACCACCCAACGCCAGTTCACTCAGATGTTCCAATGTATTGCGAATGGCTTTTAATCCATGATTTAACTGTGATACATAGCCGCTGAATTCCTGCCCCACTGTTAAGGGGGTAGCGTCCATAAAATGGGTACGCCCAATTTTCACAACTTGCATATACGCCTTTGATTTAGCAGCAAGGGTATCCCTTAATTTTTCAATACCAGGAATGGTAGTTTCCATCAAAATTTTATAAGCAGCAATGTGCATGGCTGTTGGAAAGGTGTCATTACTCGATTGAGATTTATTGACATCATCATTAGGATGTAAAAATTTTTCTTTATCCTCCAGTTTGCCTCCATTCACCACATGGCCTCGATAAGCCACTACCTCATTCACATTCATATTGCTTTGCGTACCACTTCCGGTTTGCCATACTACCAGCGGAAACCATTTGTCTAATTTGCCTGCAAGGATTTCATCACATACTATTCCAATGAGGTCTGATTTTTCTTTTGGTAATACACCTGCATCCAAATTGGTTAGAGCGGCCGCTTTTTTCAAATAGGCAAAAGCATTGATAATCTCCTTAGGCATTTTATTAATGTCCTCAGCAATTTTAAAGTTATCAATACTGCGCTGTGTTTGCGCACCAAAATAAGCATCTATAGGCACTTTTACCTCACCCATTGTATCTTTTTCTATTCTATATTCCATTTGGCATTATTTTAAAGTTAACTATTA